>JAATFH010000544.1 GCA_015655315.1 Terriglobales bacterium | reverse complement strand
TCGGCAAATTCCAGAACGCGCTGGATCGAGGTCGCCAAATCGAGGGAGCGCACCATGGTGAAGTTTGTGTTACCCCGCGGAAGAATGAGCTCGTATTGGGGAAACTGACCGATGAGTTTACGAGCGGTCAGTTGACGTGAGCCGATCTTAAGATAGATGTTCGTCTCGTCCTGGCTGAACTCTATTGATTCGTCCTTGCTCGCATTGAGCAGCGCGAGCAGGTCTGTCATGCACTCCTTCGGCAAGAGTGACTTCAGTGTGCCGTCGAACAGGACATCCTCTTCCAGCACCTCGACGTGGGACAGGCGGTTGCCATCGGTGGCCACCATAGCCATCCGGTCGACATGCAGGACGAACAAGGCTGCGTTGAAGAGGAACCGGGCCTCCGTGTTGGCTACGGCGAAGAGGCTCTGCCGTAACAGGGTTCTCATGCCGCGGCTGCTCAGGCGGATCGTCTCTGTTGCGGGAGACGGCGTCGCAGGAAATTCCGAGGGTGCGCGTCCCGGCATTCTGGTGTTTGAGTGCCCGGCACGAATCTGAATGTGCTCATTCGCCAGCAACTTCACGCTGACACGGCCCTTGGGCAAGAGCCTGATGTAGTTGAAGAATTTCAGTGCCGGAATGGTGGCGGCACCTGATACCTTCACGTCAGCCGAACATTCGGTGCGCAGGGTTTGTTTGAGATCGCTGGCAGTAAAGGTGACAGTGCCGTCTTTGCTTGCCTCGAGGAGCAGGTGAGTGAGAATCGGCACCGTGCCCTTGGTCTCTGCGATGCGAACGACAGCAGTCAACTCAGTGAGCAATGTCTCCTGCTCGAAGACCAGGTCCATCAGTTTGGCTTCGGCTTTCGCCTCTACCTTTTTCGCGCTGGCAACGATCTTCGGAGCGGGGACGACGACGGGTTCTTGAACGGCAACTTGAGCGGCGGCAGCCATAGTCAGTAACTTCCTTTCGGTCGGAGTGAGGGTGATGTGCGTAACGGTTCGGTGCTCGAATCGAAGCGGACCACTGTCTGGGAGCAGAGGCCGCAACAGAAGCGCCTATACTGGCAATGCCGGTGACTGGCAGAAGCCTGCCCGACGAGGCTTTGAAACAAGGGAGAGGGTCGTTCCGGTGATTCTCAAGATCTGTGAAGTTGGCAATCCTGTGCTGCGCAAGGTCGCGCGTTCCTTATCCTCGGACGAGATCCGCAGCAAAGACACCCAGAGCCTGATTGGCTACATGCGCGATACGATGCGGGACGCTCCGGGCGTGGGGTTGGCCGCGCCGCAGATTGGGGAATCCCTTCAGATTGCGGTCATCGAGGATAAGGCCGAGTACCATAAGACCCTCACGCCGGAGCAACTGCACGAGCGCCAGCGTGTGCCCGTCGATTTCCACGTAATCATCAATCCGCAGATCGAGCTCTTTGCACCTGCAGACCTCTCCTTCTACGAAGGCTGTCTCAGCATTCCGCGACTGATGGCGATGGTTGCGAGGTCGCCCTCAGTTCGCGTGGCCTGCCTGGATGAGCATGGAGAGCAGCGCGTCATTGAAGCTACAGGCTGGTATGCTCGGATTCTCCAGCACGAGATCGACCACCTTCAGGGCCGTCTCTATACCGACGTGATGCAACCGGAGACCCTGACCACAATCGAGAACCACCAGAAACAGACCTCAGTGTCCAATCAATCCAGCCAGCAGAAAGAGCTATAGCGTGGAGGCTGGGTGACTTCGGCCCTGAAGGCAAACCACCAGACAGGTCGATTTGCTTTCAGACCTTCGTACTATATCGACGCTTAGGCCGCGACGGCGTCGTCCTCTTCCTCCTCGCTCTCATTCTCATCGTTGGCTGCGATTTCAGCGATGATCTCCTCCTCTGATTCCTCGTCCTTGCTTTCGGACGCATCGGGCTGGGGAGCAGGTGCGACCGGTGGCGCAACTGCCGGAGCAGGATCGCCAGCGAGGGCCATATCAAACAGGCTCGGTGTGCGCGGTTCAACTGGCTTCTTCTCTTCGGCGGGCTTTACCGGCTGGGTTGTGTCTTTCTTCGCTTCGGCCTTCTTCGGATCGGTTTTGGACGATGACTTCTTTGCCTCTTCTTTGGCGAGCTTTGCGGCCGCAGCCATCTCCTCTTTCGCCTGATCGATCGTGTTCTTGAGATCAAGGTGTGCCACCACGTACTCGGCGAGAGTCGATGGAAGCTGGTTATCCAGATCCTCGGCAGTTCCCGTGATGCTCACCTCGGTAGTCAGAGCCTTATTTTCGCTGTCGGCCAGCTTCTTCGGAACAACGTTGACGCGAATGCTGTCCGGCTTGACGCAGGTAATCGTCATCGTGACAGCGCGTTGCAGCAGCAGTGGAGCCAGTTCTTTGAACATGGGTCTACCTTTCTGGGGTGTGGAGATGTGGGTGGGTGGTTATACTTCGGGGTCGTCCCAGCGTTGGGTGTACCGCAATCCCAACTCTACGGATTTCAAATAGGCGGAACTGTCATTGGCCCTCTCCCACAGAAGCGAGTAGACCTTGTTGACAGCTGATTTCATGATCTTCTTCATCTCTTCATCGGAGATGTGGGAGTACTCGATGTTCCCGCTGCAGACGGGGCAGCGCTTCCCAGCGTGCAGGTCTTCGATGAAACCATTGCGGAATGCGAGGGCGACGATGGCCTTCGCTTCCAGAGGGAGCGCGAGATCGATCTTCCAAGTCATTGTGCCCCTGCGTGGGGGACATTATGACAAGCTCCGGCGTCGCGAAGATAAATATTTTCGCGAACTCTTGCGCGTTTTACTCCACATCTCGGGATCGACCGGCAAAGCGCTCATTCGACCGGTAGAGGCGTTGTAGAAGCCGCCATGGTGATGGAGCGAACCGTATCGAAAGAGCCGCGCCAACATAGCGAGCGCACTCTGCGCCAGCACCTGGTTGATGTATGGCTCCTGCCGCACAAGTGCCTCTGCGGCGCTGCAACTGGGAAGCGAGTCTTCCCCCATCCATGGATCGGCCACCTCGGGATAGAGTTCAGCTACCGTTCTGAGCCGGTCCCTCTTGCGGGGATTGAGTCCATTCAGAGGTTGTCCCAGGACGTACTGTCCGCTGTCCGCATTGTTGCCCAGGTCGAGCCAGTAGGCGGCGTGATTGCGACCCGAGCCCACACCGTTTGCGATGGTGGCCCTTGCGGCTCGTGTGTCGACACAGCCGATGATGATGTGGGCCTCCGGTAGTTCATTGAGAGAGTCTTCATGAAGATGTTGCGGGTAAGCCCTCCACGTCAGGCCCCAAAACAGATTGACGCGATTGACTAAGACTGTCGCTTTGTTGAGCCCTATGTCGGAGGTTGCGAAGGGCTGTCGGACACAGTTTGTGGCAGAGACAGCGTCGCCATCTGCGAGCGTTACCTCAAGTCCCCGCTGTCCCCAGACCTGCAGCGCCTGATGCAGATAGGGCAGTCCCAGCATGATCGCGCTGCCGCTTCCTCCGGCGCCCACGACAAGAACTCGAACCAACTGACGCTGCAGGAGCGAGTCATGAAGCTTATGTTCTGTCGCCATTCGATCACCTCTCCCCTGAGAGGAACTGTTCGACCGTTTCGGGCAGGTCGATGAGCGTCTCGACTGGAAACTCATCCTTCCCCTCGAGACTCTTCCAGAGTCCTTCGAACCCGCCTTCGTAGCGTGTGACACGCCCCACGTTCCCGTGCGTGAATGCACTGTCGTAGAAGCTCTGCTCCCATTGTTCGATCGAAGCCACGGTGGAGGCGCCGGGCGTGCGCATGGAACCCAGACACACGCTTCCGTCTTCGTAGGTATTCCAGTAAGGTGCGACGCAGAGTTTCGATTCGATGTCCGGTCGCCGATCTTCCTTCAATGCCCTGACGTCCAGAGCAGACTCGCTTGCCATCCAGAGAAGTGCAGGTTGGGGAAAGACTCTCCCGCTGATTCCAGTCATGTCGCCCTGAGTATCGCCGAAGTGCATGTGTCGTTTCTGTGGTCGGGTCCACCAGGCGATGGCCTCTGAAGTACGAGCGATCACGTTTGGCGGAAGATATTCAACCTCGACGTGCTCGCCGAGACTGCGAACCAAAGATTGGACAAAATCGACTGTCAGGGGCTTTGCTGGCCCGAACACCGGCGAATTCTTGCCCTCCGGCAGATGAATCGCATGGTGAGTGACGAACGAGGTCTCCCGGCTACTGTAGGGGTCCTGTTTGGACTTGTAGATCAGGAGTGCCTCCTTGAGTTGGTAGTGCTGGCTGTGCCCTATGCTGACGCTGACGTGCATCTTGTTCCTCATATTTGTTCAGCAGGTTGATGAGTTCCGCTAACTCGCGGGTGAGTTTTAGGAAGGTCGCGGCCGTCCGGAGAGCCCCGTCGCAATCTTCTTTGTCCTCGGGGAGGAAACAGACGGCGCAGGTGGGCTCATTGTCTCCCTGGTTGAAGCTGTCTGATTCATGGTCAAAACAGAATTGAATGGCGTCCTGCTCCCGAAAGACGACCAGCAGCAGCGGAAGTGAAGGATAGTCGTACTCTCCTTCGAACTGCATCAGGCGACGATTGCTGTGCGATAAACGATGAATCGTCAGTATCTTCTCGATCCATGCGCCGTACGGTCCATTGCGATGCTTCCTGAGAAGCACCCGCATTTCCTTGACCGTCCACCCTTTTAGCTTCTCTAACGCCTGCACGCATTCAGGGATGGCTTCTTCGAGATCTGGGAACTCGTACGAGTCGCGATTTTCGGGGTTATCGCCGTCAGCCCACTCGTGAAGAACTTCGTTGTACGCCTCGGCATCGTAATGCGTGTAGATCCGCACCCAACGATAGAGAGAATTGCATAACAGCAGATAGAAGGAAGCGCCAAGAAACCGTTCCTGCTCCTCGAGCGTCCTGATCGCTGCCCCAACTGACACGTAACCGTACTGTTCAGCTTCGAACATAACCGCGAGGTGACCGTCACCGATCGGCGACCCCCTCCACTGCCCCGTGCCGAGGTTGTCACGAATTTCACAGGAGATGGAGAGCGTGTCTTTGTGGGCGTCGCCGCAGATCCTGTCGATCAGGTTATGCGCGATTGTTTGCACAAAGCCTGATGGGGATTCGCCTGCCTTATGCCAGAGCTTTTCATCCCCAAGGCCGAGGACCACCAGGGCACGACAAAGGGCATAGAGGCGTGCTCCGTTGACCTCGTGGACATACTTCGCCCGCACGCCCCGGAGGGATGGAAATTCAAGGCCCGCGTTTTCAGCCAGCAATCTTATGCCAACGGCGGCAGCAAGGCGCTCGGGACTCGCAGGCGAGATTTTTGGCTGTAGGACGAGACTCTTATCGCCTCGACGAAGATGTCGGACATTTTTTGAGAGGTTGCGCATTTGAGATGTCTCGCGATGAGTCGGTTCGCTTTCTTGGGAGGTGCGGTTTCAAGGATTCGGAGCCGCTCTGCCAGAGATGGCCCACCTGCTTCTTTCTTGCGGTCTTTTTTCATGGTTCACCATTCGGTCGCCGGCGGGCCACGGTATTTGTTCACTGCATGTAGAGCAAAGTAATTGCGGACCTGCCGCGCAATTGAAGTGTTTGCGCGGCAGGCCATGCAACGGATTCAGCCCTTGGTGCCGATCGCTCGCGTAAACGTAAGGCGCATCGCTGTTCCGGTGTCCTCGGGGCCTTCGAGCTTCGCGGTGGCGATCTCCGGATAGGTGGTGGTCAATACATCACGGACCTGCTCGACCGATAACTCGGGCGAGGGGTCGGGGATGCGTGTGCCGTTGAAGTAAAACTCCCGCGGTAATGCGGTGACGGTAAGAGTTGCCATCTTGTCTCCTTGAAAGAGTGGGTATAGGTTAAGTGTTGGAACTGCAAGGATGGGCGGATTGCAATGAATGCTGGTGCCGAATCTCGCAAGCGATTCCAAACCGTATCAGAGGTCGTCTGGATGAGACTTGGATTCGGCCAGCAAACGCCAAATGTGATCGGCCATGTGCGATCCCATGCTGCGACGCAGAAGCTGAAGCGTGTCCGCTTCGTCGAGGACAACAACGAAGAAGCTCTTTCCCTCACGCAACGCACGGGCGGCACGATGATTGCCGTCGATGATCGGCTCGCCGCATCCCGCCGGGAACGTTATCTTCACGCCGGGGCCGACATTCAGCGGAACGTGGCCGACGTGCTCGGGGTCGATGCGCACGTTCTGCAGCCACTGTTTGAGGGTAGTTGGTTCCACCAGGACGGGCGTTCGCCCAAAGGCGATCTCGCGAGCGATTCGGATGCTGAAGCGCATCCACTTGAGGTTGAAATACTCGACACCCGGAATATCCTCTGCGCCGATGACGGGGCACCTTGAGCAGTCGTTGTGACGACGGAGATACAGGCTCGCCATGATGTCTCCCAAATGGAAACGCCCGGCCAGACGGCCGGCGCGTTGGATGGAGCTGTGGATGGAGTTAGAAGAGGCTCTGCTGGACTGGCTCGGAGAGAGGCCGCCGCCTGGCCTGCCTTTCCGCCATGAAATCAGCGGATGCGGGATGGATGGCGATTTCGGTTTCAGTCGCTGCTCGCGCCGCTGGCGTCCGGAACTTTTCTTCGAGACGTCGGAGCAGGGCCATCTCAGCCCGTCGCAACTCTTCGTCAGATCTCAATCGATATGTCTCGAGATAGTTGCGTTTGTGTACCTCGAGTTGGATTGCGGCCTCAACGTCGAAAAAGTTGTGCTCCGGTTGTCCGTAGCAGGGCCATGCAAGTGTGTGGCGAATGAACTCGAACGATGCTTCTCGCAGGTGAACCAGGTCGCAAAGAATCCTGCGCGATTATAGTGAGCGTTATGCGGTGCACCGCATAATGCGCATTATGTGGAGGGCGCAATTATGCGGAGCGTTGGCGCGAAGACCGCGTGGACGGCTACTCCGACACCAAATCGCTTCGCATAATCCCATGCTGCGAGCGGTAAACTCGCCCGATGGCCTAGGTTGTCGCCATTCCGGTCTACTGTGATCGTTGGAGAGAGGCGATCAGGACGTCGGGAGTTTTGAAGTGTCCACGACGCAGGGTGGGTGGCGAGACATGATGTTGCCAGATTTATCACTTCCGAATTGCCGACCATTCGGCAGTCGGAGATGGGGCGGGAGACTTCTGTCACCAACGCGGCGAGGGGCCTTACAGAAACAACTGCCAATATCCCACATCAATCCATTTCCCAAACTTCAAGCCGACCTCTCGAAAATGAGCCACCTTTTCAAACCCGAGTTTTTCATGAACGGCGATACTCGCGTCGTTTGGGAGTGCAATGCCTCCCATCACGACATGTATCTTGCTTTGTCGCAACTCGGTGAACAATGCTTCGTAAAGCTTCGACCCTATGCCTCTGCGTGTCCAACCCTGGGCCAGATAGACCGTAGATTCTACGGAGTAGCGGTAAGCGCAGCGTCCTTTCCACTTGCTGGCATAAGCGAAGCCCTGTATCTCTTGATCTTCAACCCACACCAACCACGGGAGTCCAGCAACAACCTCGTCGATTCTCTGCTGCATTTCGTCCACAGAGACGGCTTGCTCCTCGAACGTGATCGCAGAGTGAAGGACGTAGTTGTTGTAGATCTCGCAAATACGAGAAGCATCTTCGGTCGTTGCAGATCGAATCATGGATTCCTCTCAAACGCTAATTGCTGATTGGAGTGGGCCAAGTCAGTGAAGTAGCGGCGACGCAGCCAGAAAGCTACGTTAACGAGACCAATCAATGCCGGAACCTCAACCAGTGGGCCAATTACGCCTACGAATGCTTCTCCTGAGTTCAGGCCGAAGACTGCAACAGCCACAGCGATCGCCAACTCAAAATTGTTTCCGGCCGCGGTAAAGGAGAGGGTTGCCGTCTGCGCATAGTCTGCGCCGAGTTTCTTGCCCATCCGGAAGCTGACAAGGAACATGATGATGAAATAGATCACCAACGGAACTGCAATCTTCAGGACATCGAACGGAAGGCGGACGATCAGATCCCCCTTGAGGCTAAACATGACCAGGATCGTGAACAAGAGTGCAACCAAGGTAAAGGGACTGATCTTAGGAATGAATTGTGTCCGGTACCACTCTTCGCCCTTCACT
>JAATFH010000437.1 GCA_015655315.1 Terriglobales bacterium | reverse complement strand
GCGGTTGTTCCTGGAGGCTCATCGTGTCCCGTGCTGCGCGCCGATGAGATCGATGTCGGGCTCGACTTTGACCAGATGGCGAAGGCCGGAACGATGCTCGGGTCAGGCGGAATTGTCGTGTTGGATGAAACGGTTTCGATCGTCGAGTTTGCGCTGCGGACGATCAAGTTTTACCAGCATGAGAGCTGTGGCTGGTGCATTCCCTGCCGCGAAGGCACCGACTGGCTAAAGAAAACTATTGGCCGCGTTTATGCCGGGGGCGGCGTAGCGAAAGATCTCGACAATATTCAATACCTCGCCGAAAACATGATGGGGCGCACCTTCTGTCCGCTGGGCGACGCTGCGGCGATGCCCACGCTGGGGTTTATCAAGAAGTTTCGCAAAGAGTTCGAAGCGCATCTGCAGGGCAATTCCCTTGCGGGTGCTCATAAAGATGAACCGGCGCTGGTATAGAGGATAGAAATTCATGGCTGACGTAAATTTCACAGTCGATGGCAAGAAGCTGACCGCGCCCGCCGGGACCCTGCTGATCGATGCCTGCAGGAATGCGGGGATCGAGGTTCCGGCCTTCTGTTATTACCCGAAACTGTCGATACAGGCGGCCTGCCGCATGTGCGTGGTCCGTATCGAAAAAATGCCCAAGCTGCAGACCGCATGCACCACGCCTGTTGCGGAAGGTATGGTCGTCTCAACCGAGACTGACGAGGTCAAGCAGGCGCGCAAAGGTACAGTCGAGCTATTGCTCGGCAACCACCCGCTGGACTGCCCGGTATGCGATGCCGGTGGCGAGTGCGAACTGCAGGACATGACCTTCAAGTACGGTGCGGCGGAATCGAAGTACGTCGAGATCAAGCAGCACCGCGAGGAGCAGCAGTGGTCGCCGGTTGTCTACTTTGATCGTCCGCGCTGCATTCTCTGCTATCGCTGCGTCACCGTTTGCGGTCAAGGTATGGATGTGTGGGCACTGGGCATTCAGAATCGCGGCGTCGGGGCTGTAATCGCGCCCAACGGCCAGGATCACCTGAACTGCGAAGAATGCGGCATGTGCATCGACCTGTGCCCGGTTGGCGCTCTTACTTCGGGGACCTATCGCTACAAAACTCGGCCGTGGGAGATGAACCACATTGCCACGATCTGCACGCACTGCGGCGATGGCTGCAAGACGACGCTTGGCGTACGCAGCGTGAAAGATGGCACAGAAATCATTCGCGGCGACAACCGCGACAAGAGCGGCATCAACGGCGATTTCTTATGTAACAAGGGCCGTTACGCATTCGATTTCGCCAACCGGACCGACCGCCTTACCAAGCCGCTGGTTCGCCAGCCAGATGGCAAATTTGCCGAAGTAAGCTGGGATCATGCGCTCGATTTTGCCGCGAAGAAGCTGCGCGAAATCCGCGAGGCAAAGGGTGGCCAGTCGATTGGCGTGATTGGCTCGACCCGGACGACAAACGAAGAGTCGTACCTCCTGCAGAAGTTTGCGCGGACGATTCTCGGCACCAACAATATCGATCATCACCGCACGGCGGACTATGTTTCGTTTGCCATGGCGCTGGCGGGAAAAGCGGGCCACACGGCTTCCCTGCGCGATACGGCAGACGCCCCGGCGATCCTGTTGCTCGGCAACAATCCTACGGACCAGCATCCGGCGCTGGCCTGGAATCTGCGCTCGAATGTGCGGTTGAATCGCGCCCGTATTTACATCGCCAATCATGCTGAGATCAAGCTGCGGCGGCAGGCGAAGGCGTTTCTGCAGATTCCGCAGGACGGATATGCCTCTCTGATTCAGTATCTCGGCGGAAATGACGCTGCGATTTCTGCGGATGATGCAACAGCGGCATTCCGCGATGCGATTCGCAAAGAAGAATCGCTGCTGATCGTCTTCGGTTCGGAGTATCGGGGACGTGATATTCAGTCGCTGGTGGACTTCGGGCTATCGCTGCCAAATACAAAGTTTGCAGCACTGGGCGATTATTCCAACTCCCGTGGAGCGGCAGACATGGGCCTGCTGCCGGATCTGCTCCCAGGTTATGTTCCGGTTAGCGATGCCGCGCACTTTACCGATGAGTATGGTGCCGCGCTGCCGCTAACGCCGGGGCTCGACCTGCTGCAGATGTTCGATGCAGCACAGCGCGGCGATCTTGCGGCACTGTATGTCGTCGGCTCGAATCCGGTGTCGCGCTACGGGGTCGATCCAGCAGCGTTGAAGAACACCTTCATCGTTGTGCAGGACATGTTCCTGACGGAAACCGCGGCGCTTGCCGACGTTGTTTTCCCGTCCGCCAATCTTTATGAGAAGTCAGAGACGGTCACGAACACCTACGGCGACATTCAGCTGGTCAAGAAAGCAGCGGATAAGGCTGGCGTACGCACGGATTTCGAGTTGATCGTTCGTCTCGCGGACCGCATGGGTGCCGATCCAAAGAAGCTGGTTCCTTTCGGCCGGGGAGTGAGCGCGGACATGGGGCAGTCGCGTGGCGCACAGTCGGGTGAAGCCGACCGTCATGCCGTATGGCTTGCGGCAAATCATCTGGAGCTGAAGCTGAGCCCGTTCGATCCGTTTGCTACGCTTGACGAGATTCAGCGTCTGGTGCCGGCCTACAACGTTTCTCGCCTGGAACTGTTGAGCGGAACCGAACAGACTGAGAAGTTTGATCTGGTACAGATTCAGACTACTGGTCAGCAGCGCCGCGACCTGGTTCTGCCAGCCGACGATACGCTCTTTACTTCAGGAACGCTTGGCCGTTATAGCGATATGCTGAAAGCGGTCGTCGAATCGCATACAACACCTAACCCCGCGGAAACAGCGGCGGACTAGCAATTTTCTTGGAAGGCCCGATGGAAGTCAGTATCTGGATCTTTTTGCTGTTGAGCGTGCTGAAGGTCGCCGTGGTTACGGTGATTCTGCTGACAGCGGTTGCCTATACCGTGTTGCTGGAGCGCAAGCTTGTGGGGCGCATTCAGAACCGCTGGGGACCCAGCCGTGTGGGCCCGTTCGGCATGATGCAGCCGCTCGCCGATGGTCTGAAGCTTTTTCTGAAAGAAGACCTGCTTCCGACGAATGTGTATCGGCCGTTGTACATTCTGGCCCCGCTCATCGCACTAGCCTGCGCATTGATTTCGATTTCCGTCATCCCTTTCGGCAAAGAGTTGTATGTCAAGCGTGTTGACCTTTTCCAGATCGCCGACGTGAACATAGGCCTGCTGGTCATCCTCGGCATTACTTCGATTGGCGTGTATGGAATTGCGCTTTCCGGCTGGTCGTCGAATAACAAATATTCGCTTCTTGGCGCGCTGCGGGCCAGCGCACAGCTGATCAGCTATGAACTGGCGCTGGGATTGTCTGTGGTCGGCGTGGTGCTGCGTACCGGCTCGCTGCGGCTGCGGGATATTGTGGATATACAGGCGACGCATGGACTGCTGTCATGGAATGTCTTCGGCGGATTGCAGTTTGTCGCCTTCTTCATCTACCTGATGGCGGCATACGCGGAAACAAATCGCGCGCCCTTCGATCTTCCGGAAGCGGAGAGCGAGTTAACCGCCGGCTATCACACGGAATACAGCTCGATGAAGTTCGCCATGTTCTTTATGGCGGAATATGCCAACATGATCACGGTGGGCTGCGTGGCAACCCTGCTCTTTTTAGGCGGGTGGTCGAGTCCATTCGGCGACCTGATTCCGGCGTGGGGCGGACCTGTGGTGCAGGCGCTGCTGCCGGTCTTCTGGTTCGTAAGCAAAGTCTTCTTCTTTCTGTTTCTGTATATATGGGTGCGTGGCACATTGCCGCGTTTCCGCTATGACCAGCTGATGGGTTTTGGCTGGAAGTTTTTGTTACCCCTGGCGATTGCGAATATTATTGCGACGAGCCTGTGGCTGGCTTTTCGCGCGGCGTAAAGTAGCTGCTGCAGGGCACTTGCGCTGAATTACAACTTTTTTCTTCACAGTACCTTTCGATTGAGAGCATGTATTTAGTTCTGTTCCTCATCTTCGGCGGGTTGTGTGTTGCGGGAGCGTTGAATCTCCTGCTGCAACACCACCCTATCAACAGCGCGCTTTCGCTGATCGTAGTCATGACCTCGCTCGCCGTGCTGTACCTTCTGCTCGGTGCGGAGTTCCTGGCCGCGGCGCAGGTGATCGTTTATTCCGGCGCCATCATGGTGCTCTTCACTTTTGTCATTATGTTGTTGAATGCCGGAGTGGAAGAGCGCACGCACGGCAGCAAAGCGGCGTATATTGTCGGTTTTCCCGGGGCGGCAGCGCTGCTCGGGATTCTGGTCTACATCTTCCTCAAGCAGAAGGATCATCTTGGCGGGGCGAAGCTTGGCGGCTACCTGGTGACGACGCATGATCTGAGCAGTGTGCTCTTTCGCGATCTCCTGTTGCCGTTCGAAGTCACCTCTGTGCTGATTCTGGTTGCCATCCTCGGCGCGGTTGCGCTGGCGCGAAAGGAGCACTGAGCAGAATGATTCCGATTGCCTACTATTTGATACTGAGCGCCATCCTTTTCTCGATTGGCGTGGCGGCGTTTCTGATAAAGCGCAACATCATCAGCATCTTCATGTCGATTGAGCTGATGCTGAATGCCGTCAACCTTACGTTTGTCGCCTTTGCGCACCGCTGGCATCAGGTGAACGGACAGATCTTCGTTTTCTTTGTCATGGTGGTGGCGGCGGCGGAAGCTGCCGTTGGGCTTGCGATCATCATCGCCCTCTTCCGCACGCGCGGCACCCTGAATGTTGACCAAGTGGATTTGATGAAATTATGACCAGTTCCCTTCATCTCTGGCTGATTCCGCTCGTTCCTTTCGCCGGATTTCTGGTGAACGGTCTTCTTGGCCGCCGCTTTCCTAAAGCGCTGGTGACAACCGTGGCCTGGGCGGCCACGCTGACTCCCTTTCTGCAGGTGCTGAACATCGCACTGCACTTCAGTTCTCTGACGCTTCCCTACACGGAAAACGTCGGAACATGGATCACCGCCGGGAGCTTCCACGCTGACTTTGCGTTCGCGCTCGATCAGTTGACTCTGATCATGCTGCTGGTGGTGACGGGTGTGGGTTTTCTGATCCACCTCTACTCTGCCGGATACATGGCGCATGAAGAAGGTTACTGGCGATTCTTCGCCTATCTGAATCTCTTCATGTTCTTCATGCTGACGCTGGTGCTGGCGGAGAACTTCCTGCTGGTGTTCGTCGGATGGGAGGGCGTGGGCCTGGCCTCGTATCTGCTCATCGGCTTCTACTTCACTAATAAGTCGGCGGCAACCGCGGGCAAAAAAGCCTTCGTCATGAACCGGATTGGTGACTTCGGCTTCCTGCTGGCGGTGTTCCTGCCGATCGCCCACTTTGGCACGCTGG
>JAATFH010000061.1 GCA_015655315.1 Terriglobales bacterium | reverse complement strand
TTTACCATCTTTGTGCGCGTGCGCGATCCCGTAACTACATCGCCGTCTTTAATAGCAGCGATACGCCGGATATCGATTCGCACCGAAGAATAAAACTTCAGCGCTTTTCCGCCCGTGGTTGTCTCCGGATTGCCGAACATCACGCCGATCTTTTCGCGAATCTGATTGATGAAGATCAGGCAGGTGCGCGACTTCGAAACCGTTCCGGTGAGCTTGCGCAGCGCCTGCGACATGAGACGCGCCTGCAGACCCATGTGCGAATCGCCCATTTCGCCGTCCAGTTCGGCCTTGGGAACGAGGGCGGCGACCGAGTCGACCACCAGCACGTCGATGGCCTGGGAACGAACGAGAGCTTCCGTGATTTCAAGGGACTGCTCGCCGTAATCCGGCTGAGAAATCAGCAGATTGTCGATGTCCACGCCCAGCTTTTTCGCATAGGTGGGGTCGAGCGCGTGCTCGGCATCGACGAAGGCGGCCATACCTCCGGCCTTTTGCGCTTCCGCGATGATCTGAAGCGTAATCGTCGTTTTGCCCGAAGATTCCGGGCCGAAGATTTCAATGACGCGGCCACGCGGCACGCCACCTACGCCGAGTGCGGCGTCGAAAGAGATCGAGCCGGTAGAAATGGTCGAAATCGGCACGACGGCTTCTTTGCTGCCGAGGCGCATGATGGAGCCTTTGCCGAATTGCTTCTCGATCTGCGAAAGCGCCAGGTCTATGGCGCGGGAACGGTCATCTGCCACGATACTTCTCCAGTTTTAGGCGCAATTTTGCGCCGGAAATGCGTTCTTTTTCTCGAATCCTGTACGAATTTGAGGCGATTCTAACACCCGTTTTCCTCGGGGCGAAGAAAAAACAAAAACTTTCGTAATCTTGCCATATTTCCTGCACTGTTCTCAAGGACGGATGTCCATCTTTTGGATCAACCCGTTCTCGATGCGATACACATGCTCGACCATCGAGTCAGAAAGCAGGGTTCCTGAAACATCATGGACGACCTGATGCACCTGGACCACGATACAGCCGTCCTCTTCGGTCCTGAAGCTCTGCGGTTCTACATTCGCGCTTACGGCCTTGAATTGACGCATCCAGTAGTCGCGCACGGCATCGTGTCCGTGTACGCGGCCACCTTCCCAGCCGTTGGGCCAGTCCACATCCGGATGCATCTTCGCGAGCACTCTGTCGATTTCGCGACGATTGAACGCGGCGTACATTTCGTGGAAAAGCTGCTCAATTTCTGCCGACATTTTTACCTCTTCAACAAGTCCACTGGCTCGTTCACATCGGTTACGCGGAAATACTGCGCCAGCGCCGGATGCTGCTTTCTGACCGCTTCATACATCTCCCAGGCTACGCGGCGGTAGGAAAAATGACCCTGCGGCTGGGAGCGCAGCTCGGAGATGTAGAGAGCTTCGGCGAAGTCCATTTTGAAAAGGGCACGCATGCGCGTCCCCAGCGGCAGAGCGTAGTCGGCGGATTCTGTTCCCAGTTTCGCGTGGGCCTGGTGCGCGGACTGGACTGCGGCTTCGTATTGCGCTTGCAGGCCGGCTTCGGCTACGCCTTCGGGAATGTCGTAGCCGTGGGCCGTCGTATATCCCTGCAGGACTTGCACGCAGCGGCGGTGACGGTGCATGTCGCGGAAGCCGCCGATGTCCATGAGGATGTCGAAGCGGAGCATTTGTCCGGCGGAGAATTCGCGCAGCAACTCGTCGTGCTTGCCGCGATAGCGCGTACCGAGGGCGATGATCTCGTGAATGCGGCCTTCATCGAGTGCTGCAACGCGGTCGCGGAGCTGGCGGTAGGAGTAGTGGCAGGCTCCGTAGAGCAGCGTGGCAGCGATTTCGGCTTCCAGCGATTCCTTGCGCTCAACCAAATCTACGACTGGAGCTGGTGCGATCGCTTCGCCCTGCATGAGTTCGGCAGCGGCCTGGGCTAATTCGCGTTTGGTCTCGATTTCGTAGTTGTTCGGCGCGGCGTATTTCACCAGTGTGGGCGCGGTCTTGACTTCGCGCGTGAGCAGAGCTTCGGCCTTTGCTCCTAAGGCCGGGTCAAGTACTGCGATTTCCTGCTGCAATTTGGCCAGTTCTTCCCCGTGGACATTCCATGCGGCTCCGGTAGCGGCATCGCGCAGGCGCTCGCCCAGCTGGCGAATTTCGGCATAAGGGCTGGAAAGCAGCCGCGAGACCTGTGTTTCGAGAGTACGGGCGTTGACAATCTGGCCCAGCGAAGTATTAGTCGCGAGCGGCAGCAGGTAGCGGGCTACGTCGAAGGCGCGGGCTTTCAAAGTCCGGTCGTAGCCGTCCTGCTTCATTTCGGCAGGCTTGGCCACCTGTGTTTTCAACGACTCGAACATGCCTTCCGCAAGTTCGTGGTAGGCGGTAAACAATCCTTCCACAGAATGGCGGTAGAGTTGGGCTGCGTCGCGGTTCGTGCCGAAATCGGGCATATACCAGCCGCTTTTCTTGAAATTCTGATAGCGGGTGGAGCGTTCCTGGCCGTCCCAGCGCTGCTCGTCGACGAGCGAAATAGCGGCCAGCAGCGAGAGGCGCTCGATGGCGAAGGCGATGTGGGCCAAATCGGCGATAGAACGATGGCCGTACTGGAAATAGAATGTGTTGAGGAACTGTTCGGCGCGCTGACTGCTGATTTCTTTGAGGGACTCCTTCATCGAAAGCGCCGAGCGCGAATATTTGGCCATGGCGTAGGCCAGCACCTCCGGGTCTGCGCCGTGGACTGCGAAAACTTCTGTCGGCGGTTGAGAGTGTACAACTTCCAGATGGTGTTGAGCAGGGTTGACGATGTTAGATACGGCCATGATCGTTAAGGATAAGAGGTGTTATTTTATCGACCCATGGAAAACTAAGCGAATGTGTGCAAATTTAAATAAAGCTCATATTTTCAATAACTTGAAAATTGGTTGTCGCTCTTTACTGTGGATAATTCTCCCGACATGAAGGACATCCTCTCCGAGACCAGCCACCGGCCCTGGCCGCTGCCGCGCTCCGCGTGGGCGATGACGCAGCGGTGGAACGACCTGCTTTTTGCGCACTGGCCTGTGCCGGCCATGGATCTGGCGCACCTGCTGCCGCCGGGGCTGGTGGTTGACACCTTCGACGGCTCGGCCTGGGTGGGCGTGGTTCCCTTCTGGATGGACCGCATCCGTTTGCGCGGCATGCCGCTGATTCCCGGGGCAAACCACTTTCCGGAATTGAACCTGCGGACGTACGTGCGGGAGCGGCACTCGAACCTTGCCGGGGTGTACTTCTTTTCGCTGGACGCCTCGAATCCGGCGGCGGTCGCCGTTGCCCGGACCTTCTTCAAACTCCCCTACTATTGGGCGCACATGAAGATCGAATCGAAAGACCAGCGGGAGTTTCACTACCAGAGCACGCGCCTGCTGACGCTCGATCAGGTGCGTTTTCGCGCACGGTATCGCAGCCTGCAGCAGCCCAGCGCGAAGGGCGGCATCGAGTCTTTCCTCACGGAACGCTATTGTCTCTACACCACGGACAAGCGGGGCACGATTTATCGTGGAAATATTCATCACATGCCCTGGCCACTGGAGATAGCCGAAGCGGAGATCGAGATCAACGAACTGCCGCGAGCCCATGGAATCCACCTGCCTGACACAAAGCCGCTGCTGCACTATGCCCGCGAGCTTGTGGTCTACATCTGGCAGCTGGAGCTATTGCCTGCGCTGGCGATGCATGCCGCGGGCGCGCCCGTACCGGTCGCGAAGCCTCTATAATTTCCCTTTGCGACGCCTATCGGGGATGGGCTAAATGGAACGATTCGTCATTCTGAGCGGAACGAAGAATCTCAACGATCTCGTCCCAGCATGCATCGCTGAGGTTCTTCCTCTTTCCAGTCGCCAGGATGACGGCTCCCAAACATCAGAAAGTAGAGAGAAGAACACGTGTTGTCATTAGAAGGAAAGATCGCCCTCGTTACCGGAGCTTCGCAGGGAATCGGAAAAGCATGCGCCATTGCACTGGCCCGGGCCGGAGCCAGCGTGGCCGTCGCCGCACGCAACGAAGTCAAGCTGCAGGAAGTGGTGAATGAAATTGCGGGCCAGGGCGGAACGGCGAAAGCTTTTGTGCTCGATGTCGCCAGCGAAGAATCCATCAAGACGACAGCCAAGGCGGTGCTCGAGCACTTTGGCAGCGTGCACATTCTGGTCAACAACGCCGGCATTACGCGCGACACCCTTCTGCTGAGAATGAAACGCGCCGACTGGGACGATGTGCTTACGACCAACCTGACAGGAGTCTTCCTGCTCACGCAGTCGCTCATCAGTTCGATGATGAAGGCACGCTGGGGGCGCATCATCAACATTTCGAGTATTGTGGGCGAAACCGGCCAGGCAGGCCAGGCGAACTACGCCGCGAGCAAGGCCGGGCTCATCGGCTTCACCAAAGCGGTCGCGCGTGAACTGGCTTCGCGCAATATCACGTCGAACGCAGTGGCTCCCGGATATATCGCAACGGCGATGACTGCAGTGCTGGGCGATAAGTATCACGCCGCCATGCTCGGCCAGATTCCGCTGGGCCGCGAAGGCAAGGAAGAGGAAGTGGCTCATGCCGTGCGCTTTCTCGCATCCGATGAGGCGTCTTACATCACCGGGCATGTGCTCGATGTCAACGGCGGAATGTACATGTAACACGATCAGGCCCCATTCGGATCGGGATGGGGCCTGCCCGGCACTGATGCCTTAGCGCCTTCTCTTCGGGGCGAACATGGCCTGCATCTGTCTGCGAACCTCGGCTTTTGCGTCGTCATCAAATTGGACCCAACCATCTGCGCCCCCTGAAGCTGGATCGAACGGGTTCCTGACCCAATCCGGATATGCACCTGCGTTTCTGTCGTCTAGAACAAGATTCCCGTTGCGATCCATGCTGAAGGGGCTGGTTAGACCGCCCCATCGGGCGCTCGCAAGTCCTCTCGCACTGACTGGCAGATCTCCCGGAGCCAGTCCATTGCCGGGAGAGTTGTCGGGGATGAGGGCATCGATGAGTTCAGGCACTCTCTTCAATTGTTCGGTGTTGTCGGGATAGATGGTAATGAACTTGCCCACCTGTGTAGCTGTTCTTTCCATGGCGGCAATACCATTCAGATTTCGGACAATCTTATGCGGAATTTTTTTGACATAGAGGAAGCGCAAGAGATCGAGATAGTTTTTCGGCAGATAAGGATTGTCGACGCTGAGTGTTGACGGCTTCACAACGTGCAGCTTCCATCCCACGTCATTTCGCGGGTGACGAAAATCAAGGAATATCCGGTCCAGCACATACTCGCCTTTCGCCGGAAACTCGAATTCCCGATTCATGACCTGCTCGACGAAAATTGAGCGAGCCTGCCGTGGAACAGCAGCGCCGGGAGTTGTACGCGCCCACGGGTGTTGAGGTGCTGGAGGTTGTGGTGCAGCACGATGGGCTCCCAGGAAGCCCCCGGGCGGTGTGGTGGCCATAGTTCTCCTTCAGGTTTCTCAGCTCTGGAGATAATGCCTTCCGATCATAACCAAGCCTCTGACGGAAGCCCTCATTACTTTCGTTCTAGAAAGACAGCGACGACCGGTGAGAAATTTGCCCCTGAAGCGGTGTAACGGGGGCTTTCTATTCTGCGTCGAATGAGCGACCCTTGCTTGCAGTCAGGTGGGACGCTTATGAACTTTCGCAGTTTTGTTTTTGCCGGCATCGCCGCCGCTTTGCCGCTGGCTGTCTTGGCGCAGAACGCCTCTACTAAACCTGCGGTCGTCGCTGAGCTGTTTACTTCAGAAGGCTGCTCCAGCTGCCCTCCTGCCGATGCACTGCTGGCGCAGATGGATGGAAAGATCTTTGACGGCATACCTGTCGTCGTCCTCAGCGAACATGTGGACTACTGGAACCACGACGGCTGGCACGATCCGTTCTCCTCGGAGACTTGGACCGAGCGGCAGAATAGCTACAACATGCACTTCCGTCTGGACAGCGTGTACACGCCGCAGATGGTGATCGACGGCACGCAACAGGTGAATGGCAGCGACGGAAGCCAGGTCGCACATGCGATTGCGACTGCAGCTGCGCAGCCGGGAAAGCTGCAGATCGAGATTACAGACGCCGCATGGAGCGAGGACACTCTGCAGGCAACGGTTTCCGTGGCAGACGTCTCGCCGCAAACGGCGAAAGGCACGAGTCTCTATGCGGTGCTGGCTGACGACGAAGACATTTCGAATGTCGCGCGCGGAGAAAATTCAGGACACACCTTGAAGCACGTCTCGGTGGTCAGGGTGATGCAGAAAGTGTCCTCCCTGCATGGGCCGTATTCCGGACCCGTACAGATCAGGCTGCCGCATGGGGTGGCGCATCACAAGGTGCGACTGATTGTCTTCGCGCAGAGGGGGCCAACTGGCCAGATCTTTGGCGCGGCCCAGCGAGAGGTTTGAACGGTGTTGGTTCTGCGCCTCGACGGCGCTCAACGACCGTCATGCTTTCAGGACGCAGCTTAACGAAGCGTCTGAATCCAGTAGGCGATGGTATAGATCACGTCGGGTGAAACATGGCTGGGAAGGAGATATTCCTCTCCTGTCGACTCGCCCGCTACGGGCATGAAGAGGTGATTGAGGCCGTCGAATTGCTCGCCCACGCTTCCCCGCGCGGTGTTGGCCACTTCGAGGAGCTTGAAGTCCTTCTCGCTGATCTGGATGTCTCTGAAGCCGCGCATGACGAGGGCGGGCAAGCCCAGCCTCTCCAGTTCCGCCGCCGGGTCCTGAGCGAGCCATGATCGCCAGTATCCGGCGGGCAGTTTTAATCCACCCACACCCGCAAGTTGATCCGCCTGCGTATTTGTATCTCTTACGGTTGCAAATACATTTTGCCACTGTGTCTGCAGCTGTTCGAGCGCGGAGGAATCTGCGCCCTGGCGTTTTGCCTGGAAAGCGGTCTGGCGCTCGATGGTTTCATCGATGTTTACCACGCCGGCGGCCATGAAGATGATGCCGCGCAGCGATCCCGGATTGCGGGCAAGAAAATCGGCGGCGATAACAGGAGCCATGGTGCCGCCAAGGCTATGGCCGAGCAGGAAAATCCTGTTCCGGTCTATCTGGGGCAGGCTCGTCACGAATTGCAGCGCGGCCACTGCATCCAGCGTTACTTCATGGTCGAGATCGGGATGCGATTGCAAGGTCTGCGGAGCAAAGTGTGTGCGCTTGTCGTAACGAAGGCTGGCGATACCAGATGCCGCCAGTCCGTCTGCGATATCCCGGAAAGGCTTGTTCGGGCCGATGGTTTCATCGGCGTCCTGCGGTCCCGAACCCTGGACGAACACAACCACGGGCAGGGGGCCTGAAGGTTTTTTCGGGAGCGCGAGGATGGCCGGAAAGGTGAGGCCATCGCTCACGAACGAAACCTTGCGCTCTTCGACGGAATCGGGCAATGGTGCAACCTGTTCCTGCGCCATTGCCCAACCGGAGGAGAAGAAGAGCAGGAACCAGGCGATTTTTTTAAGGCGCATGAAGATCCCTTTTCCCTGCGGTCTATTCCATCCCGCTCATTCTCAACCGAAGACGGAATCGGAGCGACAAAGTACGCGATGGGAAAGTCTAACCGTTCGGCCTCGTTATCCCCGCGCTCAACCTTTTCGTTTGCGTTTGCCGAGTTCGGCATTGAGTTCGGCGCCCGTGAGCACCGCAAGAGAGCTGATGTAGAGCCATAGCATCAGGCCGATCACAGCGCCAAGCGAGCCATACGTCTTGTTGTAGTTGGAAAGATGGCTCAGGTAGAAACTGAGACCGTAGGAACCCAGAAACCACAGGCCGACGGCAAAGGCAGCTCCCGGGAGCGTCGACCAGAAGCTGTGACGCGCGTGCGGGCCTAAGTAATACATCAACTCCAGGCTGGCGATAAACATGAGGATCGTAATCACCCAACGCAGAATGGGCCAGATATGGGCGAAGGTTTCCGGCAAGGGAAAGAACATCCGCAGAAAATGACCGAAATGCGGGCCGACGATGATCGCCAGCAGCGAAAGCATCCCCATGCCGCCGACAGTGAAGGTGAGGATGAATGCCTGCAGGCGGTCGCGCCACCACGGCCGGCAGTCTGTGACGTCATAAGCGATATCGAGCGCCTCGATGAGCGCCGAGAAGCCTCCGGTTGCCGCCCACAGGTAGCTGAGGATGCTGAGCGAAAGAAGCTTGACGTGGCCGGGCTCAAGGACGCTCAGAGTCACCGACTGCACGAGCTGGATCGAGTCCGGTGGAATAAGCGCCGCCATGATGCTCAGCAACTCGCTCACAACGCTGGTTGCGGGCAGATACCAGAGCAGCGTCGCGAACACGATGAGCAGCGGCACGAGAGAAAGCAGGAAATAAAAGGCAAGTCCCGCAGATGCAACAAAGACACGGGTGCGCCACAGTTCGCTGTAAACAATCATGGCGATGCTGCCTGCCGTGCGACAGGTACGCCCGACCTCATCCCGCAGTTTTTCCGTGGCAATCATGCGCACAGCCCGTTTGTTGTGATGAACATTTTTGCGGATAGGAATATGCGACGAGCTTGCCATCTTCGCGCCGTAAGTACAATATCCATGCGTCGCCTGAACTTTCCTGACGGGGTTTCCGATGAAGCGATTTCTTCTGTTTGCTCTTCTTCTGGCCGCTACTTCCGCTTTCGCGGCCACGCCACAACCTGTCACCTTCCCCAGCGGTTCGGAAAATGTCTCTGCTCTACTTTACCTTCCCAGCGGGTCCGGTCCGCATCCGGCGATCGTGGTCATCCACGAGTGGTGGGGGCTGAATGACTGGATCAAGGAACAGGCCAGCCATCTGGCCGAGCAGGGATATGTCGCGCTGGCCGTCGATCTCTATCGCGGCAAGGTTGCCGCCGACGCGGACATGGCGCATGAGCTGTCGCGCGGCCTGCCCCAGGACCAGGGCGTCCGCGATCTGGTCTCCGCTGCCGGATTTCTGGCCAAGCGCAGCGATGTGGACCCTAAGCGCATTGGCGCGGTGGGCTGGTGCATGGGCGGAGGCTTCGCCGCGCAGCTTGCCGTCGCCGACCCCACCCTGCGGGCTGTGGCCATCAATTACGGAGCCCTGCCGACGGACAAGGCGGCCCTGAGCAGCATCCACGCGACCGTTCTGGGGAACTTCGGCGGCCTCGACCACGGTATTCCCCCGGAGTCCGTAAATGCCTTTGCCGCCTCGATGAAGGGCCTCGGCAAGCCGGTGGACGTAAAGATCTATCCCGACGCCGGGCATGCCTTTGAGAATCCAAACAACACCCAGGGCTACAAGCCGGAAGACGCGAAGGACGCGCAGGAACGGATGCAGGCGTTCTTTGCGAAAACTCTGAAGCCCTGAAATAAAACCTTTTGGGAAGGAACACACAGAGGTAACTGTTACGAAATAAATAAAAAAGTTCTTGCTTCAGGCAAACCAACATGTTAACTATGCAGCCAATAACATAAGAAACCACCTTTTGCAGTTAGAAAAGGGGAAGGTGTGGACACAGGACCACAGCTATGAAAATTGGAATAACTATTAGGGGTTATCGGTTGCAAAAAGGGTTGTCGCAGGGTGATATTGAAAAGCGCACCGGCCTGCTGCGCTGCTACCTGTCAAGAGTGGAAAACGGTCATACCGTTCCCTCCCTTGACACTCTCTCTAAGATCGCTGGCGCGTTGGATTTACCGCTCTCACAATTTTTCGCCGACGATACTCTCGGCCGGGAACTGAATACTCAGAAGCTTTCGGATGACGAGCTTCGCTTCCTGACACAAATACGCCGCTATTCTTCCAACCTGAACGACAGCGACCGCAAATTGCTGCTCGCCATGGTGAAGAAGTTTGCGACTACAGCTGTTCGCTAAATCCAACTGGCGCGATTTTCCCTGTGCCAGGACCAAAGGAGCCCCGGTGACGGAGCATGCACCGGGGCTTGGTACTTTCCAGCCCTTCCAACGCGGGCGGTGGAAACCGCTAACGAGGGTTTGCGCCGGGAAATCAGGACAGGACTTGTAACAGAAGCGAAGGCGCTATCGCCCGCCCATGTAGAACGAATGCACGCCGAAGGCGAAAAGCAATAGCAGGAAGCTCATGCCCAGCACGGCAAACCAGCGGCGGCGCAGGAAGACTTCGCGCCGGGCTCCGATGCGGGGGACCAGCGGTATGGCGAAGGCCAGACCACTGAGGAAACCACCGAGATGAGCCATGTTGTCGATCTGCAGCGAGGTGCGCGCCAGCCAGGTGCCTGCGCCAATCACGAAGTTGAGCACGGCGAACCAGATCACGCTCTTGCGCAGACGCTGGATTTCGATTTTTGGCAGCGGCAGCAGAGGTGACTTGAGCAGTACGATCAACGCTCCGGCAAGGCCGAAGACGGCGCCCGAGGCTCCGGCGCCGACGATGCCGCCCGATCCACCCGGTACGCCGGGATGAATCGCCGTGCTCAAAAGATTGCCGCCAATTCCGGTCACGACGTAGGCTGCCAGCATGCCGAATGGTCCCAGCAGGGGTTCGCCCAGCAAGCCAAGGTTCCAGAGGCACCACATGTTCGTGGCCAGATGAATGATGCCGACATGGACAAAGGTCGCGGTCAGCAGCCGCCACCACTCGCCGAGAACGAGCACATAGGGACCGTAGTCCGCGCCCCAGGCCAAAAGCTGTTCCGGCGTTGGCGCAACCACTGAGACGCCGCTGAAAGCCATTCCCAGAAAAACGAGGCAGTTGATGCCGACGAGGATGTACGTGGCAGGCGCATAGGCCCAGCGCGGCTTGCGTCTTTCCTGCGGCGGCATGGGCTGCGGCGTCTGATAGTAGACCTGCTGCGGTTCTTCGGTTGCCTCGCGGCTTCCTTCAGGAGGCAGAATCTCCGGGTTCACGTGCGCCGCACGAAACGGCCCGCCACTCCCTCGGTTGTTCTGCCATGATTCGTTCATAAATCGCCTAACTTAACCTTACCCCAGTTTGCTTCCCACTGCTTGAACCGGGAGCCATATCCCTGCGTATACGCAGTCTGGTTAGAGAAAAGTCTTGAGGAACGACGCGTGCTATCGACTCTGTGGATATGGCTTTATTGGGGCTGGGTGGGATCGGAAGTCGTCATTGCGGTGATAACGCGCACGCGGCGTAGCGAGGGGAAAGTCCGCGACCGGGGATCGATGCTGCTTCTCTGGATCGTGATCTTTACTTCGATCTCGGCGAGCGAATGGGTCCGGTACAACCTGCCCGCGAAGATGTTTGGCGGAGCGCACTGGCTGAGGCCCCTCAGTCTGGCTGTGCTGGTGGTGGGGCTTGCGATCCGGTGGACGGCGATTCTCACCCTCGGGAAATCCTTCAGCGTGAATGTGGCTATTCGAGAATCGCAGACGGTGCAGAGGACTGGTCTGTATCGCTACGTGCGCCATCCATCGTACCTGGGACTGGTACTGATACAGAAGATCCCGGGAAGAAGGCGCTTCGTCTCCCGGCTATACGCGTCATACTCCTCACCGAACGCATCGCGCAGCGCGGCTTCTTCGACATGCATGCGATAGAACAACGCGAGGGTAGTAGGCACGACGGCCAGCGCAAGACTGATCCAGTTGCTCGCGTGCAAACCTGCAGCCACAAAGATGATTCGCAAATGCAGCCGTTGCTAACGGCACCCTGTTTAGAATGGCCACAGCTTCAAGGAGCAGGCGAAATGGAAAAGCAAGCTTTCAGAGAGCGCGGCGAGCAGTTCTGGCAACGCGTGACCGAAGGCATGCAGCTCAACCAGCTTTGGTCGCAGTTTCGCAAAGATGCCCACTCCAGCTATCGGCTCTACTCCAAAGAGGTAGACTCCACACGCGTTACTGGAGTGACTCACAGCAGACATTTCTTCAGTGTGGCGAGTCAGTTCTTCTGGGCAATTCTGGAAAAACTCACGCCGGCCCGCCGTGTCCTGCTGCTCGTCGCGCTGGTGCTGGTTGTCGTTCCCGGGGGCGAATGGACCTGGACCACCGGCTCAGGCGAAGTGAAAGTCTTCGCTCTCGACTTCCACTTCTACGGCGGCCTGCTGATGTTCGCGCTGCTGATTCTGGAAGTCGCCGACCGCGTGGTGATGAAGCGCGATCTGCAAATTGCAAAAGAA
>JAATFH010000328.1 GCA_015655315.1 Terriglobales bacterium | reverse complement strand
TCAAAGGCAGCCGCAACTGCTTGCCGTGCAATGCCAGATAGCGCTCGTCGCGTGGATTGACCGCGACCGCCACATCGCCCAGCATGGTCTCTGGCCGAGTAGTCGCGATGATAACCGAACCGGAGCCGTCGGCCAGCGGATAGCGGATGTGATACAGCTTGCCTGCGCGCTCCACGTGCTCTACTTCTAGATCTGAAACCGCCGTTTGCTGCACCGGGTCCCAGTTCACGATGTACGCTCCGCGATAGATCAGCCCCTGCTCATGCAGCCGCACAAAAGCCTCCCGTACCGCGACGGACAGGTTGTCATCCATCGTGAAGTACTCGCGCGACCAGTCGACGCTCGCGCCGAGCCGCCTCATCTGGTCGAGAATCGCACCGCCATAGTGCTGCTTCCACTCCCACACGCGTTCGACGAAGGCCTCGCGGCCCAGGTCCTGCCGCGTCTTGTTTTCGGTAGCGAGCTGGCGTTCCACCATGAGCTGCGTGGCGATGCCGGCGTGGTCGGTCCCGGGAAGCCACAAGGCCATGTCTCCGCTCATGCGCCGCCAGCGGGTCAGGATATCCATCTCCGTCTGGTTGAGCATGTGGCCCATGTGCAGACGGCCGGTAACGTTCGGCGGAGGCAGAAGAATGGTGAAGGCAGGCGCAGAAAGTGCGTCTTTCGGAGTGGGCACGTCAAAGAGGCGTTCGTGGACCCAGTATTCCGCCCAGCGATCTTCAATCGCTGTCGGATCATAAGCTTTCGGCAAATCGTGGGACATTTTCAGAGGGCGACCTAACCTTTCACGATAAAGCATTTCTCCAGCCATTGCATGCGGTGCGATCTTCGCCAGAAGCAGAAAGGCCGCCAGGAGAGGCGGCCTTCGCTGTTCCAACTGCTTCCGTCTTAGAACGGATTCAGCTTGTCGATCCCCGTCTTTTTCTTCTTGGTCGAAGATTCCTTGCTCTTGTCAACCGGGACGTTCTTGGATTTGCCTTTCTTCGTCCCTGTCTGCACCTGAGCGGGGGGTTGCGCGCTGGACTTCACGTCATTGATCTGGTCCGGCGCTTCGGCAGGCTTATCGACCGCCGGCAAAGCGGCATTGGTAGCTGCCGGAACTACGGGTTTCAATCCATAATTGTCAGCTGCCGGATTCGGTGGTGCTCCATCGCCGGCAGGTGCTGCGGTTGCCGGTGCCACTCCCGCCGCTCCATTGCCCGGAGCAGCTTCGTTGCCGGTGCCCGCTGCTGCTGCAGGCGCGGCTTCACCGGCGGGTGCGCCGCCAGAGTTGGCGCTGGGCGTCACGATCTCCACGCTGGTGGAGTTGCCGCCGCTGTTGCCGGATGTCACCGGCTCCATTTCAACGGCTGCGCCGCTATTCGAGATCGAGGGAGCGGTTGAAGCTCCGGTTCCCGTCAGGGCTGCTGCCGTGCCGCTGCCGTAAGTCGGTCCAGGAGCAATGGGCTCGTTTTTCATGGCCGCGTTAAACATGGCCACGGTATGGTCGCGGACCTGTGGAGCCGTCGTCTGCGATGCATCGGTCATAGTCGGTTCGCCCACGCGCGCTGCGCGCACCGTGGTCGGTCCCTGCTTGATCAGCAGCATCGCGCGGTCTTTCAGCTTGACGGCGGTGCGGCTGCCTTCTTCCGCTTCGCTTTCCGCCAGCTGCGCCTGCGTCGGTTCCGGAACCGGACGGCCCATGGCAATCAGGCGATCCTTGGCGTCTTCCACATGGGGAGCCATCGCATAGTGCGTAACCACGCGGTTATAGGCATCCGCGGCGCGATCGTTGTAGGCCTTCACCAGCTCTTCCTTGGCTTTGGGCGGAATGTTCAGCCTCGACGCCATCTGCGCCTGGGTGACATAGGCATCGCCCAGCGTGATCAAAGTCTGGTCGCTATGGCTGAAGAGAGGATAGCTGTCGGCCACGCTCTGCAGGCGGGCGATCGTCGCCGACCAGTTTTCACGCGAAGAATAGAACTGGCCGATTTCGAACTGGCGCTGCGCCATGACCTCCTGGACATCGCGCAGGCGCTGCTTGGCGCGCGGAATGAGCGGAGAATCCGGGAACTGCTGGATCATCTGGCGGTATTCCGTCTCCGCGTGCATCACGTTCTGCGGATCGCGGTCCGGCTTCTGCATCTGCTGGAAATAGATATCACCGACCTTCATCTGCGCTTCGGCAGCCTCAGGCGTATTCGGGAAGAAGGTGATGAAGTCCTTGTATTCCTGCTCGGCCTGGGTCAGTGCCGCCGATCCACCTTCCTTGTACCAGGTGTCGCCGACGGCCAGCTTGGCGCGCATCGCGTACTCGGTATCGGGATAGGTATTCAGCAGCGTCTGCAGATCGAGCCGGGCGACGTCGAACTTGCCCTTCTGCATGGCCTTCATGGCCTTGTCGAAGAGTTCCTTATCGGGCTGCTTCGAATTCACATTGCCCAGCGGGTTGGTGCTCAGGTCTGTCTTCTTCTTTTTCTTTCCGATTGCGTGGGACGCAGGCACCATCGCCAGACACAGGCAAACAGCCGAGACTTGGGTCACAAATCGATTCATAACACCTCAAAACCTGTACAGGAGTGAATCCTGTAAATTACAAAAATCAGCAGAGACGGCAGCTGTTCAGGCTACAGGCCCCCAGCTTTCCACTGCTGCTGCCTTGCGTGCGGCGTCCAATAATTCGCGTGCATTCCGTTCCGCTTTGCCACCACCGAAGACGGCGCTGCCGGCAACCAGCAGCTCGCCTCCATTTTCGACGACAGCCGCCACCGTATCGTGAGCCACGCCGCCATCCACCTCAATCCTATAACTCAGACCCAGTTCCTGGCGAAGTTCCCGGAGCTGGCGCATTTTGGTCAGCGAATACGGGATAAACTTCTGCCCGCCAAATCCCGGGTTTACGCTCATTACCAGAACGTGGTGCACCATGCCGAGAATCGGCCGCAAAACGGCTACCTCGGTCGCCGGATTGATGACCACCGCCGGCTGCATGCCGTTCTGAGCGATCAGCTCCAGCGTGCGGTGCAGGTGGCGGCAGGCTTCATAGTGCACGCTGATCCAGTCGGCCCCAGCGTCGGCAAATGCCGGAATGAATTCATCCGGATTCTCGATCATCAGGTGGCAATCGAGAGGAAGATTGGTCACTTTGCGCAGCGATTTGACGACGGGCGGTCCCAGCGTAATGTTGGGCACAAAATGGCCATCCATCACGTCCACATGGATGACGGTTCCGCCGCCGCGCTCCGCAGCTGCAACTTCGTCTGCGAGACGGGCGAAATCCGCTGAAAGAATGGAAGGAGCAAGCTCAATCACGACATGGCCAGTGTATCAAGTTTGCTGCAGGCGCCTGACTCTATGGAGAGGGAAATCGGGCTTTATTTTTCCAGAGGCGGGGAAGTCCGCCAGCCGCGCCTTCCACCGGGTCCGACTGCGGGAACGGCAGAGCCGCCATGCTGCGCAACGTTTCCTGAGAAGGAGCGCTGCGGCAGATGTCCCAGCTCTGGTTAGGGGGATAAGCGCCCACCACCAGAAAATCCGCGCTCGCCTCCAGTTTGCAATGTCCGGTTCCGGCGGGAAGCACCGCGACATCGCCCGCCTGCACCAGGATTTCGTGCCCGTTCTCTCCGCCAAGCATCAGCCGCGCGTGTCCTCCCGCAAAGCCCAGGACCTCATGCGCCGTCGAGTGATAGTGATGGAAGTCGAAGATGCCATTGCGCCATTGCGGCGGCCAGCCATGGCGCAGGAATGCAGCCTCAAAGGTGGCAGCAGGATCGGAACCCGCTGGTACGAGGACCTGGCGATAGAGCAGCACCGGCAGATGCTCGTTATTCGGCATCCATCCATTGCGCGAGAGCTGCAGTGTCTCCGGCATGGAGGTACCGGCGAATCCGGAACTGGCGGAGGCCAGACCCATCCCGGTGAGCAGGGCATTGAATCTACGGCGATCCATGCTGGTCATACAAAATTGGATGCGGACGTCGCCGTGAAGGTGGAAAAATCACCGCCGCTCATTCTTCTTTGGCGGCTCCGGTTTTATCTGTTCTGCCGCATATTCCATCGACCAGATCGCCCCCGGACGCATATACATGCTGGCCCGGTACATCCCCTCTTCGTCATAGGCCTCAGGGGTGCGGAAGAAATATCCCCGGTCGCGCCATACCACGTTGTAGACGCCCGCCGCTGTCTTGAAAGCCTCATCGCGCATCCCCTCCGACAGCATGTGCGAGGCCAGTCCGAAGGTCGCGCCTGTCCATACCTCAGTCACCTGCGGATTCTGATCGAGCGCCTCACCTTTAGGGCCCATGCCATTCACTGCGCCCAGCTGTCCATTGCCGAAGAGCATCACGTTGTTGTTGTAGACCGTTCTTAATGCCGAGAGGCGCATCCTCTTCGGGACCAGATCGCCCAGCCCCGTGAGGTTGGCATACCATTGCCCGGCCAGCTGCTCGGCCATGATGTTGGAGCGGTACTCGCTCCGGGTGCCATAGTCAAAATACTTTCCATTCCACAGCTTCGTCAGATAAGCCAGCTGCGCCTTCCGGAAAAGGGCGTTGTATTCGCTGGCGGTATTCGGGTCGCCGACCTTCAGCGCGATCTCGGTGGTCGCCCGCAGCGCCGCCAAGTAGAGCCCGCCGCTATAAGCGCTCTCACCGGTCGCAATCCAGTCGTCGTATGTCTGGTCAGGAAAGCCGCCGTTTTCAATCAGGCCGTCGCCGTCCGTGTCGTACTGGCGGAGGTGTTGCATGGCAGACTTTACGCCGTTCCAGGCGTAGTGCAGAAAGGTGAGGTCCTTGCTGCCGGTATAGACATAATCGCGCCACACCATCAGGACGAATTTGCTGTTGAGGTCGCGCCAGTTCGAAACATCCTGATAATTGTACTGATTCACATTGACAAACGGGTCTTCCGCCGGAGCGCCCAGATCGTGCGGTACCGAGCCCGCCGTCTTCCGCTCCATGGTCACGAGTTTGTGCTCGTGCTGCGTCTGCCACGCCCATACGTATTTCTGCGGATTGCTCTCCTCGATGGTGTCCGCGTATTCGCGCATCTCCTGCTTCTCGATCTCCGGCCAGAAGCGGATCAGGGGAAAAGAGCCGTAGAAGCGGACATCGGAGGTGCCGTAATACACATAATCGAAGCATTCCAGGTAGCTGAAAGTGTCTTCGTCCTTCGAGGAAAAATGCTTTGCATTGCCGAGGCCATCGAGTTCGTGCGCCCACACCGTGCCGCCATCGGCGAGGATGTACATCTCGTTGAAGAGTTCTCCGCGGTACCACAGCGGCTTCGACCCATCCTCGATATAGGGTTTCTGCCAGGCATCGATTGCCTTGCTCCACTCCTCATCCCGGTAGAGGCCGGTCTTCGCAATCTGCCAGGCGTGGTCCCCCTCTGCGCCAAAGAATTTTGTATAGGGCCGAACCCATTTGCGACCGCCGCCGAACTCGACAAGCGGCAGGTCCCAGGCCAGCGCCATCGGCACCATCTTCTTTTCATGCGGGTCGAGGGTAAAGCGCACCGCGACTGCTCCGGCAATCGGATCGCCGCTGCTGGCTATATCGGAACTCGTATTCGGCAGGCGTCCATCCGCCGAAAATGGTTTCCATATCTCGTCGCCGGGTCCCTGCGGCAGGAATGTAGTCAAATAAGTCACTTCGAAGTCGGGGCCGCTTTTGGTCGCGATGGCGAATTGCCCATCCCACTCCTCGCGTACCGCGCCGGTGCGCAGACGGTCGAAGATAATGCCCTGCATCGAGGCGCCGCTGACATTTCCTCCGCTCAGGTCTTCCGAAACGAAACGGTTCTTGTCCTGGTTGCTAAGAGCCGAGCTGAATCCGCTCGACGTGTCGCGGAACCAGCCCACCATGTTCGTCCAGGAAAAAAGCAGCGAGACGGTGACTGGCTTCTCTGTCGGGTTCTCGGCATACCAGTTGTAGAGCGCGACCGGATAGCTCGATTCCTGATAGTTGTTCGGCAGCAGCGGCGAAAACTGTTCCAGGGTGAGCTTGATGCCGAGCTGCTGCGGATCATAAGCGAACCACGATTTGGGGTAGAGTGCCGCATACTCGCCCGCGCCCGCCGGGTACGACCAGTCCCACCCCGAGAGCGCTCCGTTCAGCGGCTTGCCAGTGCTGAGCGCCACCGCCTTTGATGGTCCATCCTGAGGCTGCACGAAGACCGCGAACTGATTCGCGGGCACGTCTTCGTATTTATGGACGCCGGCCTTAACGTGCCAGCGCTCGAAGTTGCCACGGTAGCTGCGCGAAAATGTCCCAGCGCCAAATCCGCCTACCGGCGCGCCCTGCCAGAAGCCGTCGTCGATGTTGGTCGGCAGCGAAGGCTTGCGCCCCCCGGGGTTGGGAGGCGGTTGTCCGATCGCAATGTGCCATGCGGCTTGTGGAATCTGGTCGTCGGCGAAAAGATTCAGGCAGCTCAGCAAGAGAACGGCAAAAACAAAACTAAAACGATTCAGCGGCAACGTTCCGGGCCCTCCGAACGTTGTCATCATACATCGCTGGTCCTAGATTCGTGAAAATAAGGTGCTTAGAACAATAGAGGGGAAAGACGGCAAGGTGCCTGCGAGGTGAGAAAATGTGACAGCATGTTCCGTTTCGCTCTTGCCGCATCCCTGGCCCTTATCTGCGCGCTCACCGGCTGCGGATATCACTCGGTCGACTCCGCTGTGCATCTGCCTAAAACTGTGCATACGCTGGCTGTTCCCACCTTCGCCAACCACACGCAGTCGTTTCATACGGAAGTTGCTTTCACGAACGCCGTCATTCGCGAATTCACCAGCCGCACACCCTATAAAGTCCTGGCTACCGATAAACCGGATACCGGCGATGCTGTCCTCGAAGGCGCGATCACCAGCTTTCAGGTCATTCCACTGACGTACAACGTCCAGACGGGCCAGTCCTCCAGCTACCTCATCACCGTGGGAGCCAGCGTGAAAGTGCTCGACCGCGACAAGCGTGTGCTCTACGAAAACAAAACCTATAGATTCCGCCAGCAGTACCAGACCACGCAGGATCTCGTCAGCTTCATCCAGGAAGACCCCGCCGCCGTCCAGCGCCTTTCTCGCGACTTTGCGCAGGCTCTCGTCTCAGATATTCTGGAGTCCTTCTGATGCAAGCCGATCTTCCCAGTTTTGGTGTCATTCCGAGCGGAGCGTTCGCAGAACGCGCAGTCGATGAATCTGCTTTTTCTCTTCGACAGGAGACGATCTAAGCATGGGAGCAGGCTTCGCCTCCACCGACCGCTTTCTTGTCGAGCTTCGCAGCAGCAAGTTGCGCCCCGGCTATGTTCTCGTTGGCGACGAGATATTTCTCTATGAGCGCTGCCGCCGCGCCGTGCTCGATGCTTTCGTTCCCCCCGACCTGCGCGACTTCTGCCTCTCGGACATCGACCTTGCCGAGACAAACATCTTCGAAGCGCTCGATCGCGCGCAGACGCCGTCGCTCATGGCGCCCTTTCAGGTGCTCTTCATCCGCAACCTGAAACAGCTCTACACACGCGGCGCAAAAAAAGATGAGTTCACCGCCATCGACGGCTACTTCCGCTCGCCGAACCCGCAGGCCCTCCTCATCTTCGTCGCCGACCATCTCCGCATTCCCTCCGATCCGCGCCGCATGGACATGACGGACAAGGACCGCTACGAGCGCATCCGCGAGACGCTGGGCGACCACTGCGGCATTGTCGAGCTGGCGCGTGTCGATGAAGCCGATGCCCTGCGCTGGCTGCTGGCAGAAGCGGAAAAGCAACAGATCAAGGTGGAGCAGGACGCAGCGCGCGAGCTGGTCGACGCCCTCGGCGTGGACATGATGCTCATCGCCAGCGAATTCGAAAAGCTCACGCTCTACGTCGGGCCGAAGAAGCTCATCACCTTGGGCGACGTCGAAACCATGGTGCTGGCCGCGAAGCAGCGCTCTCTTTACGAGCTGACCGACGCCATTTCGGCAAAAGACAAGCAGCGCGCGCTTATGTTGTTAGAGGGCCTGCTCAACGCATCCGACGGAGGCGAAGACGCAGCCATCGGCCACCTCTACATGCTGGCGCGCACCTTCCGCCAGATGCTGGTGATCCTCGAAAAGAATGTCCGCGACTCCCGTGCCATCTGGCAGGCGCTATGGCAGGGCTTCCGCATGCCGCCGTTTGCCGCTGAAGACCTGATCCGTCAGGCCCGCCGCTATAAATCCAAGAGAGAACTGACCCGCGCTCTGCGTCTCATCGCAAGAGCCGATCTGGAGTTACGCTCACAGCCACCGGACAAGAAGCTCGTGCTCGAACGACTGGTGATGAACTTAGCCAGCGAGCTGAAGCCTGCTCAATTAGTTGCGGACTCAACGCAGTATGCAATGGAGTTGTAAATTCAAAAGTGATGATGTCATCCTGAGCGCAACGAAGGATCTGCTTTCTCTTCGATTGCCGCTGTCGTCAGTATCTTTCTAAAGAAGGCAGGCAAATAGCCTTGGTATCTCCGCGCCTTCCCAAAACAAAATGACGACGCAGTTTCGTGCGTCGTCATCTCGCAAGGCAGAAAATCTCAATTTTCCAAACATAGAAAATCAATACCGGGCCGAGCCCTCGTCCTGCATCCAGATCGCATTCGCGCCGAGAGCTGTGGGATATGAAACCGGGTTGCCGCTGTTATCCAGCATCGTGACCGGGAACGATCCCGCGCTGCCCGGATCGACTGCGCTATAGCCGAAGTTATAGGCATACGCATCCGAGAAGTAATCCGAGATATAGTTCGCCAGAGTTGCCAGACCACCGCCAACTCCCGGACGCTCGACAATCCATTCCGCGCTGTTGCCAACCAGCTGCGTGCCCGGAGGCGCGGAGAAGTTGATGATCACGGACTGATTGGTGTTGTAGTTCACCAGATAGGCATGGCCTGCGGTGGAAGTGGTGCCCCAGACTTCAACGAAGAGATCGTCGCCCGGAACAATCGGAAGACTGGAGATGCGGGTCCACCCATAGGGATACCACTCATACCAGGCCGAGTAGTAAGTGGATTTTGTCGTTCCGCTGCAGTAGGCGTCGGCTTCATTGCCTGCCTGCAGTACATCGCCAGATCCCCAGCCGTCGATACCGACCCAGGTCACGGCATAGTCCCACGTGCCGTCGCATTTGCTGTACGCCTGACGCACAATGGGAACAACATAGTCAGCAATAACATAGTAGAAAGACGTGCTTCCGTACTTTGTTACTCCGTTTGTGTTGACATAGCCGCTCCAGTTAGACGAGCTAGCCGCACTGCCGCCTGCAGGCGCTGCGCCTGCCTTCAACTTCGCCGGACCGGCAAAGTTATTTGTCATTTCCAGAACAGGCTTTACCCGATACTTGGAGGCAGTCATGGCTTTCTGCCAGCTGGCGAACGCTTTAGGCGCTGCCGTCTCATTGGGCCGCGGCGGGAAGCCGTAGTATTCCAGGTCCTGATCGGAGGCGTTCAAAGGATTGAAGCCCGCCGGAGGAGCTGCGATTGTAGTTACACCCGCGAGATTGGTCGCGAGTTCATTCGGTTTCAGCTGCCGTTGCAGTTGTTGCTGCGCGGTTCCTGTCAGAGGCGCAGCAAGCACCAGAGCTGAAACGAGAGAGAACATTTGCTGTTTCATCGTTTCCTGCTTTTTTTCTTAAATTGTGGGGATTCGGCCCAAGGCCCAAGATGTGTTACCAGCTAGTAGTGACAGATGCCGGAATTACGTTACGAAATTTCTTCGGTGTCTCGGACGGGATAGCAGAAAGAGCGGATAAGTGATCCGCAAGAAATAGATAAGGAGCAGCTATATTGCCGCTCCTTATGTTAGATATGCAAAGTAATAACGGTACTTAGTAACTCCGGTCGGGCTCTTTGAACAGAAAGAGATAAACCGCGCCGCCGACAGCGCCGCCAAGAATGGGCGCAACCCAGAAAAGCCATAACTGCTGCAGCGGCCACCAGTATCCGGCGAAGATGGCCGGTCCAGTGCTGCGTGCCGGGTTAACCGAAGTATTCGTGACAGGAATGCTGATCAGGTGAATCAGCGTCAGGGCGAAGCCGATCGCGATAGGAGCGAAGCCGGCCGGAACACCGCGTTTGTCCGTAGCGCCCATAATGATCCACAGGAAGAAGAAGGTCAGAACAAATTCCGCCGCGAAACATGCGATCAGCGAGTAACCGCCCGGAGAATGCTCTCCGAAGCCATTCGACGCGAAGCTGCTCGAACCAGCACTGAATGCCGGATTTCCGGTAACGATGATGTAAAGCACCCCCGAGGCCGCAATCGCACCCAATACCTGCGCTACCACATACGCTGGAAGATCTTTTGCAGGGAACCGCTTCCCCACAACCAGCCCAACAGAAATTGCCGGATTGAGATGGCACCCGGAAATGTGACCGATGGCGTAAGCCATCGTCAAAACGGTCAAACCAAAGGCAAACGATACCCCGACGAAGCCAATCCCCAACTCGGGAAAAGCCGCCGAGATCAAGGCCGATCCGCATCCACCGAAAACCAGCCAAAACGTACCCAGAAATTCCGCAACTGAACGACGAACCAGTGTTGGTGACACAACAATCCTCCTTACATACG
>JAATFH010000562.1 GCA_015655315.1 Terriglobales bacterium | reverse complement strand
GGCGCTGATGAGAATACGTTCGAACGAGTGCCTGGTAACATAAGTCGGATGGTTCAACAGCGTGAAGTTGCTACAGCGGAGAGCAGCATCTTCAAAAGGAAGAACAGATCTACACGACCGGGTATACCACCATGAACCAGGTCAGCGTGGCGTCCAATTCGCCTACCAGATGTCACGGATAACGGAGAATCTAGCCGCCCGGTACAAGGCGGACTTCTCCAAGTGGGGCACTATTGCCAATCCATCGTTCGCCTCTTCCAGCAATTCAAGCATTACCTCGACATGGCTGACGCACTGAACATCGGTAGCCCCACCCGCGCGATGTCCGCCTATGGCGTCGCCGTCATTCGGATTCAGAGTTATCCCGCACGGAGTCTCTCATCGCTCGACTCGGCAACACAGGCTGTCGTGCAGAACCAATACACCAGCTCTGAGATCGGACAGTCGAATCTCACCAATCCGCTTTCCACGGCACCATCCGTTCCGATTCGCAAACCTTCCAGCAGAAGCTGGCAAATCTTGAATCGGACACCTTCTCGACCGACCCTTCGCAGCAGTCCTCAAACGCCCTGCTCGGCAAAATCAACTCCGCAACCATGCTGCAGATTCATTCACAGCAGGACACCAACCAACTCCTCGCGGCGCAGGCCGCACAGAAGGCGCTCGACGAAAAAGAACAGCTCGACGAGCGCAATCACCTGATGAACCAGTCGATCTACTTTCAGCAGAACTTTCCCCATGCTGATGCAGAACATGACCTCCGGCGTGAGCGATTCCATCCGCTCTGTCTCCCTTTCAACGACGGGACACTGAGCCATGCAGCCAAACCCCTTTACCGCTCTGAACCAGGCAATCAGTCAACTGATTACCTCGAACAGCGCCACGTTGCAGGCCACGGGACTCGACATCTTCTGTGGCCTGGCCGTGATCCTGCTCGTCTGGTTCGGAATCAAGTCCGCTCTCTCTCCGCCGCGCAGGGGCATGGCGGCGGATTCCACTTCGCAAAGTTCGCCGACTTGATTCTCATGATCTCTTTCGGACTCGGCATGCTGACGTATTACTCGTCGCCCATCTCGGCTTCGGCTACAGCTTCTCGGACCTCGTCACGAAAGAAGCCCAGAACATCTCTAACCAGATCTTGAAGCCCTGTTAAGCACTCGTTGTTACTTCGATCGATTTGACCATTCGCGAACGAAGCCATCTCGATAACCACAATCGAATTGGCGTCTCAAAGTGATAGAAGCTCAGCACACTTAAGCTCAAACACAATACGAGATACACTGCGTAATCCTGCTTGCTCAGCCAGTGGAACTGCACAAATAATGACAGCAGCGGCTGATGGATGAGGTAGAGCGCATAACTTGCATTTCCGGAAACCACGAGCCACCGGACGCAGAACCACTCAGAAATCCAAGTCTTCGCCGATGAGAGCGCCCATATAATACCGGCGAATGCCGGCGTCAGCAAACCATTGTTATAGGGAGCCGGAACTCTAAACAATGGCATTAGAAGAATGCTCAGCGCGATACAAACTGCAGATGTCCAAAACGCCGCCGTCACTTGCGCAAAGGATGCTTCTGCCCCCTCTCTTCCCTTCGCCTGCAAGGTCTGTAGTCTTGCAAGTATGATCCCGAGTGCGAAAGTCGAACAATGAAACGGCGGAAACGTAAGCAATGTCTGTAGTCCTAGATGAGGCCGCATGGAAAACACCAGAGCCTGTCCTCCGACATACAACATAAGTGTTGCCAGCAATAACCATTTTCCGCGCAACTTCCACACCAATTCCCCGATGAGTGGAAAACACAGATAGAAGAACAACTCCGCGGAAAGAGACCAGCTTGGGACATTTATACGCGATAGACGGCTCGTGTCCCACGCCTGCACTATCAATAAATTCGCGGCGAAAATCGCTGCTGTTTTAGAGAGCCCGATCACAAAGCCGTGTTCCTGTAGTTCGACTCGCAGAAGCTGTTGGGTATCAATCACCAGCATGACAAAATATAGGGGATAGATGCGCGCAAATCTTGCGATATAAAAACTCTTCTTATCCACTGCACCATGCTTGCGAAGATACACACACCCCAGAACATAACCTGAGAGCAGAAAAAAGAAACTCACCGACACTGTAAATGAGAACAGAGCTCTCTCGGGGAAGCCAGGTCTGATCTGTGTCCACGCTTTTCGCGCAATCCCGGGCAGAAATACTTGCGCCGAATGGTGAAATACTACCAGCGCAGCCGCGAAGAAACGAATTGACGTGAGCGGACAAATCTTTTTTGTCTGTGATAGAGCTGGGGATTCCATCTATCTCTCCACAGGGAGCCACGCCCTGGCATTTCATCGGTTCAGCATTAAATAGAAGAATCGTTCGGCGCTACTGAGTCAGCAGTACACAGGGTTGATCATCGGTGGGTTTACGCAACTTTCCGAAGATTGGAGCAGATGCCGTTGTTCTTTTCAGCATTGTTGATGGCACAACCAGGTGCGCCGGGATCTGGCCCCAGCCTTGCCTGATCTCTAAGACAAAGTAACTAACGGAGTTCCTTATCTATGTAATGTTGCGAATGCCATTACTGTCCTTGAGCTGACTTTCTCTTCCGTTATTTGCTATGCGGTCCTGACCATTAGGTCGCATCGGAGAAATTCCATGCCGGACTGCAACGGCCACCAATCTCTTAGCGATCAAATTATTTGTGTACCCCGCTTAGAAAGCGGGGCGCAATTAGCCTAATGAGCGCCGGCGGCGCCAGCAATGAAATCAGAGACCTGGGTGGGATGCGACAGCATTGGAACGTGACTGGAAGAAATATGAATCGTCTTCGCATGCATTTTTTTCGCCAAGGCATTCTCCAATTCCGGAGAGATCATTCGATCCTGGTCAGCCACAATGTAGAAGGTTGGCTTATTTCTCCACGCTGCCGTGGTGACCTTGGCACCGAGTTCGCTTGGACCGCTGACCTGCCCTTGCGTTGCAGCTAAGATCTGTATCTCAGACGCCGTCAGGTCCTGAGCGAAGTCCTCAGCGATCCCTTTATCTGTCAGTTTCAAGAAGCCATTGGAGTCAGGACGGAATTCTTTGCCGCTAGGAGTTGCCGGATATTGCGAGTTCAGATCACCTGCCGACTGACCATTATCAGGAGCGAATGCAGCGACATAGACAAGACCTGCGACCTTCGGGTCATTCCCCGCTTCGGTAATCACAGCTCCGCCATAGGAGTGTCCGACCAGGAAGGACCATCCTGCAGAGCCAACGTGCGCTTGACGGTGGCTACATCATCAGCAAGGGTGGTAAAGGGCAAATGCACTGCGGTGACATGAAAACCCCTCGTCTCAAGAAGTAGAATCAGCTTATTCCAACTTGAGCCATCTGCCCATGCACCATGCACGAGAACGATGTTGTGTACATGGGATGTCTGGAGGGCAGTTGTCTGTGCCTTTCCAGACATTGAAGTCAACACAAGCAGACCGAGAAAAGCTGATCTGCGAAGAAAACTCAAATGATGCGTCCGTTTTCCATTTGTGAAACGAGTATCCATAAGACATTCCTTTGTAATCGACCTACCTGTCGGGTAGTGGATATTGAAAAGATTCATGATGAAATAGCCACTTCTTGATTTAGAAATAGGCTTCGACGAATGACAGCACCCCATTGGGTCAATCTAATCCTTGATCCAAGGTTTAAGGTCAAGGGAGGATAGCGAGACACCGGTATCTCTGTGAACTTCGCCTAAGTATCACGCCATAGTCATCACCCAAGACGTTGTTGATCTTCTTAGCATGATCAGAATGAAGTTGCCGATCAGAAATAGGGAGTGGCCTCTTCCATATCATGGGAGGACAATCACATCGTGCGAAGTGAAACTGTCTAGAGGTTTTCGTTGGGTTCGATCGTTTCAATCAGACATAGACTGAATTTGTTCAGTTTGAGAAGGATCTGATTCATATTTCATTTTTCTATATGTTCCCTCACGCGGAAATTGGCCGCGGGAATGCACATTTGAATATCATTGATGGCAGCTGAAAGCTTTTTTCGTAATTCCATCGTTTCCGCGAGACGCAGGTCAATCTCTTTCCGCTTCAAAAGAAGTCTATCCCTGATCTGTTTTTTATTGACCTGTTTTCCAAAGGCTCTGAGCGTATCCCGAATCTCGGCCAGCGTGAAACCTAAGTTCTGAGCGGATAAGATAATACGTATTTGTTCAACAGCAGTACTGTCATACTCCCGATAGCCATTAGGTAACCGGAAAGGCTTAATTAGACCGCATTTCTCCAGGAAGCGGATTTTAGAGGCTGTAACGCCCGTAAGTCTTGCCAAAGTGGAAATTTTCATTCTAGTAAGGAGATCCTTATTTCGCGCTGTAACTCTGACGGGAGGTATTGTCGAACTATTACCTCATCTACATACACTCGAATGTATGTATCGCGAATTTACCGATGAAAGTCTTGCTACATGGTCAACCAGAACCAAGGGACATTTGATGTTCAGAAGATTCCTGAGAACACCACAGGTTCTCGCGCCTCTCATTCGGCCAACGCGGTCTTCGAAAGGCGCAGCACGAACACCGTTCGACCCGGCGTTGATTCCTCAAGATAGACATCGCCACCGTGTTCTCGGGCAACATGCTCTGCAATTGTCAAACCGAGTCCCATGCCACTGGACTTTCCTTCGGTAACGAATGGCTGGAAGAGAGTTTCCAGAATGCCATCTGGAACGCCGGGGCCCGAATCTACGAACCGAATGAAGATGCCGTTGAATTCCTGATGAAGCGTGATTTCCGTTGTTTTGGAAACAGTTCCGCGCTGCGCTGCCTGACACGCGTTGAGAAGCAGATTGTAAATTGCACTGCCCAACCTATTTGCATCGACTCGATCCTCTATCGTCACGGTTTCGTTGATAATGATGTCGACGTCGTAAGTGTCCGGATGTTGGCGAACCATTCGAACCGCGTGCTGAATAAGCTGGTTCAATGAACAAGGACGCCTATGTAAAGGAGCGCCGGTACGTGCGAATAGAAGGAGAGAATTAAGCTGATCCTTCATGCAATGAATCGCAGCGCGTACCTCTGCAAAAAGCAACTCACGATCCGGAGAAACCGTCTGAGAATCGTTCATGAACTCAACATTCGAGTAGATAGCGGATAAATAATTGCACAGATCATGAGAGATGAAATATGCCATGCGTCCCACGGTCGCTAAGGACGGGGCTTCAAGCAGTTGACTTTTCGCTCGTTGCAGTTCTTCCGTGTGTGAAGTGAAGAGTAGATGCAGCATCCCCGTATCGAATGGTGTTTCTTCGTTGAACGGGCGTTTGACGGATAGGCTTGACATGAATCCTCCAACAACAGGGTAGATAGCCTACGAGATCTCAGCGGTCCCGCTACTTCGGTTCCCGATCAATTCAAAAGTCCACTGTCGAGTGGACGGCTTCTGGTGACACGCATAATAAGAACAGTTCGATGAAATTCAGTGTGGTCGGTTATCATTTCGTCGCTCATCGTCTCTTCTTGTCGCCGCCAGCCACGGCCCGACGAATTGATCTTCCGCGCCCCGGTCCTTCGATTTCCGAGGACACGCAAAGGGCTAGAAAAGATTCATGCAGGCGCCTGATGACATTTCTAATCCACTGCCCTACACATGAAAACAGACAAAGGCAGCTATTTTGATTCTTGTGAATATTGCATTCCCGACAGATGTGAACCTCGATGTCGGCAATAAGAACTGCTTTCCCGGGCGGACCCATCCAAACGGGAGGCGAAACCCGCTTCGTACTCTGTCGAAACCCAGACCTTGAGTTCCCCTGCTCGGCGATATCATCCACTTGTTGTTCCGGCATGGCTATCCCCGCTGTAGCGTTCCAAATTATGAGGCTCGCCAAGTTCAACGTTAAAGTTGGCGTCGAAAGAGTGCGAAAAATAGAAAGCGCAGCCATAAAAGCCTGTCCCTTTCCAATTTAGGTAGTGAACTTATACGCTACCTCAACGTTGTCAGCTTGCCAGCCCTTGGGTTCCTTGCTGACGCTGAATTGAACGTTTTGACCTTCTTGTGGAGCGGAAATCGCTGCTCTGGATTGAACTGTGGCGGACGAATACGTCCTCACCGTTGGCACGGCTCAGAAATCCGAATCCCTTTGCGTCGTTGAACCACTTAACTGTTCCTTGTTCGATGATGTTGTTGTTCCTTTATGGCTTGATATACCGCTGAACGCAATGTGGGATTTTTTGCGAGTAGAGCGACAAGCCAGAACAAGCCATAAGACCAAATCAGATCCGACGACTGAAGTTCGTGTATCAGGCGATCTTGCAAGTCAGGATGCGCTGGCAGTTGATCCGGGCTATCCAGTTCCTTCGCCAGCTTTTCGATAGCGGGCGGTGTTTCAATAGCAGGCGCGGACGAAGGTGGGCCTTGCCGAAGCGCCATTCGTGAAACATCGTCTTTACATGCCCTGCTACCAACTCGACCACCATTTTATGTTTGAAGATGCAAAAGTCGAACTTGTTGAGGTAGTCGAGCAGATCGCCTTCGAGTAGAATCTCAACGGTCTCGGTGATCTTTTTCTTACAGGTCTTATCCCAATTCTCGATCAGGCCTTCTTCAGTTTATCGGGATTAGCAAGAAGCTTTTGCAACTTGAGTCCAACGCCCTTGGACGCGATGAAATAGTAGTTCTTCGGGACCGTAAATTCCTTGATGTGGGTGTAGTAAATAATCTTTCCGAGTTCCACCTGCCGGCCGGGATTCGTGGCCGGAAATATCCTTACTGCGATCGAGACCAGCGAAATCTGGATAGAACCAGACCATGTCGGACGTGTCGGCATCGCTTCTTCTCCTAAGTACGGATTCTTGCTAAGGTACGATGCATAGGCGAGTTCTCAGGCAATGCCTCAGACCTTCCCATGAGCATCTTATTCGGCGTGGAGGCTGGCAGGATGGCGAGATCGGAGGCAGTCGAAGTTCTGTCGATCGACGGATACGAGGTCCGTATCACGCATCCCGAGAAGCTCTATTTTTCAAAGCAGGTCAGAGTTACCAAGCTGGATCTCGTTCGTTATTACCTTTCCGTTGCTCCCGGCGCCCTCGCAGGCATTCTGAATCGACCTCTCGTACTGAAGCGTTTTGTAAACGGAGCTGAAGAGCCGGCCTTCTATCAGAAACGGGCTCCCACCGATCATCCTTCCTGGCTACAGACGGTGACGCTTTCCTTTCCTTCCGGCAGAACCGCCGAAGAATTAGTTGTCGATAGTGCTGGGGGCCTGGTCTGGATCGTGAATCTCGGTTGTATCGAGTTGCATCCTCACGCTATACGTGCCGCGGATCTCGATCATCCCGATGAACTGAGAATCGATCTCGATCCCGGCCCGGGGGTCGGCTGGGAAAACGTCCGAAGAGTTGCTCTTGAGGTACATTCCTTCCTTGGAGAAATCGGACTTCGCGGCTGGGCTAAAACCAGCGGATCGCGTGGCATGCACATCAATGTTCGAATTGAGCCGAAATGGACATTCGATGAGGTTCGTCGCGCCGCTCTCGCACTGTCACGGGAGATTGAGCGACGTGTGCCGAAGCTGGCCACTTCAAAATGGTGGAAAGAGGAACGGCATGGCGTTTTCCTCGATTACAACCAGAATGCAAAGGACCGAACAACAACATCCGCCTATTCTGTTCGTCCCCTGCCGGATGCACGCGTTTCAACACCACTGTCATGGCAGGAGCTCCCGGATTGCAACCCAGCCGATTTCACGGTTTTCACCGTCCCCGAACGATTTACCACGCTGGGCGATCCGCACGCCGATATGGATGATATGCAGGCTCGCTAGAGCGATTGCTTGACCTTGCCGCAAAAGACGATGCAGCTGGATTAGGCGATGCGCCCTGGCCTCCCCATTTCCGCAAGTCAGCAGGGGAAGCGACACGCGTGGCTCCCTCGCGAGCGAAGAAGACGCGCACCAGAATGCCACTGGTGGTTGTGGCGAATTCCCCAGACAAGGAAGCCGCTTTGGCGGGTCTGGACAGGTGGAAAAAAAAACACTTAAGAGCAGCGAAATATTTGCAGGTCGATGATGTCCTGGTGGACTCCATGAGGGGAAGGTCTTCTACATGGACCAGAGTTCGGGTGAATCTGCGTCACGTGCCTGAGAACCTTCGTCCGGAGCAGGAGACACCTGATCCCGACGATGATCCCACTCGCAGAGCTCAAAAGTTTTCCTCCCGTTCGACGAAATGATCCCTCACCGATTTCCTGGGAAGATGGCCTTCAGTTCTTCTGGCGGTACGACCTCAAGTTGTTCGAACGTGCAGTCTTTCGGTTTCTTGTCGAGTCGCCAGCGGCGAAACTGTGCCATGTGGCGAAAGCGTCCGCTCTTCATGTGTTCATAAGCCACTTCCGCCACAAGTTCCAATCGAAGAGGTTCCCAGGAAAGATCCTTTCCTGGGCTCCAGCGGCTCTGCGCCCCCGGCCTTCGATCGGAGCTGTTGGCGCTTCCATCACCATCGGGGTCTTCTTTCCATGGGTGATTCAGAAACGCATCCTTACGGTAAGGCTCAAGATACTCGACCAGTTCATACCGTTTTTCAAGCGGAAAGCTCCCGCACACACCCACATGTTGCAATACGCCGGAATCGTTATAAAGCCCCAACAAAAGAGAGCCAATTGCGGGACGGTCTCCTTTACGGTACCAGCGGAATCCGGCCACCACGCAATCGCAGTCGCGCTCGTGCTTCACTTTGAACATCGTTCGTTTGTCGGGCTCGTAGATGCTGTCTTTTTCCTTCGCCATGACACCGTCAAAACCGGCACCCTCGAAACGCCGGAACCAGTCCTGGGCAACTGACAGATCATCTGTCGCGGGGGTGATGTGAATTGGAGGCTTCGCTCGATAGAGAATAGTTTCAAGCTTATTGCGTCGTTCACTGAATGGGCTTCTGGCCCAGTCTCGGTTACCCTCCGCGAGCAGATCAAAAAACACCACCGAGGCAGGTGTCTGCTGACTGAGAAGCTTTACTCGCAATGCAGCCGGATGAATTCGGAGTTGCAGTGCGTCAAAATCAAGAACTCCGCTTCTTGAAATCACGATCTCACCGTCGAGAACACATTTGTCTGGAAGCTGCTCCTGCAGGGGAGCGATCAGTTCCGGAAAATATCGGTTCAAGGGCTTCGTATCTCTGCTTTGCATCAGCAGATTGTCTCCATCGCGAACTATCAGCGTCCGGAAGCCGTCCCACTTGGGCTCGTAAACCCGGTTAGCCCCCGTCGGCAGCTCGTCCACCCGTTTGGCAAGCATCGGAAGAACCGGCGGATGAGCAGGCAAGTTCAAGGATATTTCCGACCTGACGGGCTCATCCCTCACTCTGGACCACCTTCACCGAAACCTCCCATATGGCGCCTCGTATTGAACATTGAGCACCAAAGGATCTGCCGCCAGATTCCATGCCTCTTCCACGAGAGCGTGAGCGAGTTCCCGCGCGTGAACTTTTTCTGATCGAACCGTCTCATCGTTGCCATTCATGGAATGATTGGATGCCGACGCGTAATCCCGGCGTCAACTAATCGATGTCGCCGAACTCACCTGGACGTCTCCGCTCTCAAAGAGCGGAGCAGCGGCGTCAATTTGAAAATTACTGAGTCCGACGCCTACCAGACGGAAAAACGGAAAAGTTGTTGAGGGCCGAGTTCGACTCGTTCTCGCAGAGCGAGCGCAACCGAGGTCAATTCCTTGCACGACGATGGAGGCGCCGGAGCAATAAGACTTCGTGTGAGTGAATTGAATTCCCTCGTCTTGAGTTTGAGGACAATTGTCTTCGCTCCACGAGCGTTTTCCCGGGATGCCCGCCATACCTTTTCCGCAAGCCGTCGGATCTGCGGCTCAGTCTCCGCGAGCGGTATATCGACCTGCAAGGTGTCCTCGGCAAAGATAGATTTGCACGCGCGATTAGCCACTACAGGGATTGTGGTAGATGCCGCGGGCGAGTTCATAGAGCCGAATGCCGTAGCTGCCGAAGTGGTTTCAAGATCGGACAGTTCCAACTGATAGAGATCACCCACCGTAGCGATGCCGACAGCCCTCACCCGGCTCTCGGTGACCTTACCCACGCCAGGAATACGACCGACCGGTAGCGGCTGAAGGAAATCCTGTACCTTGTGGGGTTGAATGACAAAGAAGGCGCTCTAAGAGTTGTGGGAACACTATGGACTACTCATCTGCGTCTTCTATCTCTGCTTTTGCAACTTCAATGAAGGAGAGGCGGCGGGTTGTTCCGGTC
>JAATFH010000028.1 GCA_015655315.1 Terriglobales bacterium | reverse complement strand
TTCACCAACTCGGCCCAGGCGAGCGAATCGCCATCCAGACACCGCCGTACTACTACTTGCCAGTCCGCTTCCAAATATCTTTCCCCTGGTCTGTCTGCCGACCGGCGAACCCCGCCTACCACTCCGGCGCTCTGAGGCCGCTGCCAGGATTCCGGCGTTTGCGATCGTGCAAGCGATCCGGTCTTCCATCCGGGCCCGGCGGCAACCCATCCATTCCACGTTATGTTGCCGACTGCGCTCATGCAACAAAATACGCAGAGGAGCCGCATTCGGTTCCCCGCAAAAGAAACGGGCGTTCCCACTATCCCCTGGTGGCAAATTTTCAGACAAAACCATGGCGGCTCCCCTGAAACGCTAAAACACATCGGAGCGGAAAGTATTCCGCTCCGATGTGCTGTGTGTATTGGATGAAAAAGCCTCAGGCCGGGCATACAAAATTCTGCCTGCCTGAACGGATCAGAAGCGATACCGCAGCGTAACGCTTCCACTGATAGGAGCGCCGGGAAAGAACTCCAGATCCGAGTGAGCCGTCTCGTAGTACTTCGTGTTGGTCAGGTTGTTGAGGTGCGCGTCGATGTTCCAGTGCGGCTTGCGGTAGTAGAAGAGCGCATCCAGACGAGTAAAGCCGGGTAATGGGAGAAGGTTGTCATTAGCGGCAAAGCTGTCCGTATTGAAGATGAATCCCCCGCCTGCCCCGAAGCCATTGGCAAAGTTGTAAGTCGTCCAGAGGCTTCCGTTATTCACCGGGACATCGTTGGGACGCTTGCCGGTATAGGAAACGCCATTGAAGGTCGTGGGAGATTTTACGATCTCCGCATTCTGCCATGAGTACCCGCCGTACACCATCCAGTGGTGATTCAGGCTGCCCTGAAAGGACACGGTGGTGCCAATCGTCCGCTGTTCTCCGACACTAAGGAGTTGCGTCGGATTGATGGGATTGATCTGCAGGATATTGGTGCGGTCTAGATCGTAGACGGCAATCGAGGAAACCAGCTTGTCTCCAAAATTGGAGAACTTCGCGCCGCCTTCATAGTTCGTCGTCACCTGCGGAGGAAGCTGCGCGCTGCTGGTGGTCTGGGTCAGCGATTCGCCGGACGGATCGAAGGTGCGGCTGTAGCTGAAGTATGCCGTGCTCCAGCTGGTGGGTTGATAGAGCAGTCCCACGCGCGGGCTGAAGTCGTTATCGACACGGGCAAGGTTCGTCGTTCCCGGCAGCCGGTTGGCCACCTCCTGCTTGTAGTTGTCGAAGCGAACACCGGCAAGCACCTTCCACTTGGGCGCGAGTTGAATCAGGTCCTGCGAATAGACGGCCGCCGTCTGCGCAAAGGCGCGCGTGTTGACTGAGGGCGTCGTCGCCAACGTTGGGGCGAGATCGGGGGCGGGATTGTACAGAGTAATGTTCGGTGCCGTGCCGACAAACTCCACCAGGTCCTGCGTCTCGCGCCCGTACTCTGCGCCGACAAGCAGGAGATGATCCATGCCCAGAAAACGTCCCGAGCGGTATGCCTCCAGTTGATCGAAGATGTCCTGCTGGGTTTTGACTGCGTTCGTCTGGCCTCGGCTGATCAGAGGATTCTCGATACTGCTTCCGGGATTCGCCGCTCTGGTGAAGAGACTAGTGAAGGTATGGCTTGGACCCCGCACACCATCCGAGCCGAAAATGCCGTTCGCGAGATCCTGGTTCAGGTAAATCTGCGACCATTGCACCAGATCGCCGGCCTGGCGAAAGACATTGTGCGCATGCCAGCCGTCGTCGAAATCGTGCCGTATATCCAGCGTCTCGTCCGTCGACGAGGTATGCGTGAAGTCGTGCGGTGCAGCGTTATCGCCAAGAATGTAACCGTAATAGTTGCCTATTGGAACGGGACCCAGCGGGCCGTCGATGGCTGCTACGCCCCGATCCGGCAGGCGCTCATCGCGCAACCGCTCCCACTGCGCATATACATCGGTCTTTTCCGAGGGACGCCAGCGCAGCGTCGGCGCAAAGGCATAGCGGTTCATGTAGAAGTAGTTGCGCTGGCTGCCGGAAGACTCAGCCGCTCCGGTCAGTCGTCCTCCCAGCTTTCCGCCCAGCCAGGTGTCATCGATATCGCTCTGAAAACGCTTGTCACCGTAGCTGCCTCCGGTAAATTCCGCCTGCCCCTGCAGTCCCTCCATTTGCGGCCTGCGAGTAATACGGTTGATCAGTCCCCCAGAAGAACCGCGCCCATACAGGACAGCCGCCGGACCTTCGACGACTTCGATGCGTTCCGTGTTCGAGAGATCGCGGAAGTACTGCGCGTTGTCGCGAACTCCATCGATGTACATGTCGTTCGTCGCCGCAAAGCCGCGAATCAGCACCTGATCGCGCCGCGCCTCGCCCAGGCTGACCGCCTGCACTCCCGGAACCATCGCCAGCGCATCCTGCAACGAGGTCACGCCGCGGTCTTCGATGATCTGCGACGTCACCGAATAGACCGACTGCGGCGTGTCCAGCATGCGCATCGGCACCTTCGTTGCGGAGGTTTCTGACGTTGCGGCATATCCAGTCTCAGAGGTAACGGTAATGCTCTCCACGGTTCCCTGAATCTTGAGCGTCAGCTGAAGGTGCACCGGAGCGCCTGCCGCGATATCGAGAGGCTCTTCTTCCTGTTCATACCCGGTCTGCACCGCCGAGAGCAGATAATGCCCCGTCTGCAGGCTGGACCGAAAGGCGCCTGCGTCATCCGCGAAAACTTCCACCGGAGCCCCATCCTGCGGCGTAAAGCGTACGTGCGCTCCCGGGACCAACGCGCCGGACGTATCTTTAACCACGCCGTCCACTTGAACCGGAGCCTTGGGGGCCGCGCCATCCCCCGCCGCCGCCGTCTCCGCCCGGAGAAAAGTGGCTGTCAACACAAAGAAAATAAAGAAGTAAATCCGGATGAACCTTCCCGTGCTGAACAGACTCTGGTGCACGGATGATGATGCGTTGAACAAGACTGCACCTCTAAATAGGACTGATTAGATCGGATTCCGATCAAACAAGTCCGATATTAAGGAGAGCAGCAATAAGGCTTGTCAGTAGAATGTCTCTGAGATGTAAGAATTAGGGAGTCGCAGATTTTTTCGTTACCTGCGTGCTCACAGCATCTCAGGAAATGCCCGAAGCAACCTGAACGAGGTCTTCCAGTGTTCCTATAGAGACGGGAAAAGACTTCCCGGGCAGGAATGTGCCGTCGCGCATTGCCTGCACAAACTTACAGCTTTGGTTTCAACAGGAGTGCCCATCGAGAGATGAAGTGGACGCGTACATTGACTTTTATCTGGATGGCGGGGATTGGCCTGCTCTACGGGCTGCATCTGCTGCACCTGGGAGCCGATTTTCCCAATTTTTCCCCTTGGATGGACTACTCCAAATACACCGATGAGGGCTGGTATGGGAGCGCAGCCGTCCGTCATTTCCTGAGCGGCTCGTGGCGCCTTCCGGGCGATTTCAATCCTGCGGCGGCCCTGCCGGTCTGGCCGGTGCTTGAAGGCATAGTCTTCCGTTTTACCGGAGTCAGCCTCTTGGCAGCGCGCGTCCTCGTGCTCGTAGTATTCGCGGGGAATCTGCTGCTGACCTACGCGTTGATTCGCATGCAGCATGAGCAACCGATTGCGCTGTTGGGGGTGACGATCGCGGCTGCGAGCGCTTTCCTCTATGCCTTTAGCCGCGTGGCCATTCTTGAACCGCTGCTGATCTTCTGGATGCTGCTTTCCTGGCTGCTTGTTCTCTATCTGCCGAAAGCTTCAACGCCGAAACGGCTCTCTCTGCTTCTTATTGCTGTGGGCGTTCTGATCTGCCTGCAGATTCTCACCAAGACGACTGCGGTCTTCCTGATCCCGGCGACTCTTTACCTGCTCTGGTACGTCGCAGGTTACAAATTCCGCCCTTTTCTGAAACAAGCCGTCATCGTAATGGGAGCCGCTTTCATTCCGTGGGGCGCCTATTATTTTCTTGCTGTCCGCCCGCACTGGCTTTCGGACTATCGCTATCTCTTTGAGGCGAACCACTGGGAGCAACCCACGACCATAGGCGGCTGGATCGCTTCTTTCTGGTACGCGCTACACGGCACATTGTGGATCGACAACCTGCTCTGCCTGCTCGCGCTGGCACTGCTTGTTCTCTCAGCGGTGTGGCTGCGCAAGCTATGGACGAATCCTCTTTTTGTCGCTCCGCTGCTGGCTGCGGCCGGATACATCTTCTTCACCGGCTGGCATAACAATATGCAGCCCCGCTACTACCAGATTGTCGCTTTTCCGCTCATCTTCGTTGTATGCGCCGGAACCGCGTATTTGCTGGAGACGCGCCGCTGGATGGGAATGGCTGCAATGGCGGTGATCGTAATCAGCATCTGTCTCAATCTCCGGCTGACTCTGCACTTCGTGCGTCATACCGATCACACGTTTGTCATGGCGGCCAAGCGTCTGACCCGTTATATCGATCAGCATCCGAATGGAAACCGGCTGCTTCTTTCGATCAGCGGAGCCAACATCACGCTCGTAACGCATCTGCCTTCCATTTGCGATGACTTCGGAACCTATGATCTTCCCTATCGGCTCCGCACGTATCAACCGGGTTGGTATGCGGCGTGGAACGAGATCGATCCCGGCACGCTTGAAGACCTGCACTCGCTCTATTCCCTGCGACGAGTCGCCAGTTATCACGCCTTCGACGATGAAGATCGCAACGTGCTCGTTCTCTATAAATTGATTCCGCTGCCGCCGGGGAAACGGCACTACGAAGATGCGATGGAACAGGAAGCCAATGCCGGGAAGTAGGTTTTCTCCGCATAAGACCAGTCTCTATCCGAGATTGAAGTTCACGATCTGCCCAGTCTCCAGTCCGTGCGCCTTGATCGATCCGACAGGCAGCTCAAGCACATAGAGGGACGTCGCATGACCGCCATAAGAAGGACAAGTGCTTGCCTTGCCCTTGCACGGAGGCGTATTCGGCGAGAGCTCGACGATGCGATGGCCCGCGTCCATCCACACAATGTCCAGGCCGATCTTGCAGTGGTACATCCAGTATCCGTACTCGGCAGAACTGTCATGGATAAAGAGCATGCCGCGCCCCTGCGGCAGATTCGTGCGGCCCATCAGTCCGTAGGCGCGCTCCGCTTCCGTCTTCGCCAACTCGACATGCACGGTGGAACCGTCCGGCAGCATCACCAGGGTATCCGGTGTGCGCGGCGCAACACGCGGAATGATCGGCTCACTTTGCTGCCCAACAAATCCGAAGCCGGCGCTGGAAAACAGCGCGCAGCCCAACAACCAGACCAACCATTTTTTTCGCATCGCTTCGATTTTACGACTCCAGCTTCAGAATCATCAGCGTCATGTCGTCATGCTGTGGAGCACCCGCGGTGAAGGCATCGGCAGCGGCAAAGAGGTCGTCCAGTATTTCGCTTGCCGACTTATGCAGGGATGCGCGCGCTGCCTCGATCATGCGCTCTTCGCCCCACTCCTCATCGTCCTTCGTCATGGCTTCGCTGATGCCGTCGGTGTAGAGGATCAGCAGGTCGCCCGCCTCAAGGGCCAACGTCTGCTCCGTATAGGGAGCGTCCGGGAGCAAGCCGACGACCGGGCCGTCGGCTACGAGCCGGATCGTCTCTGCGCCGCGCAACACCACCGGAGGATTGTGTCCCGCGTTAACGCATTCCAGCCTGTGCGTTGCCGGATCATATGAGGTGAAGAAAAATGTTGCGTAGCGATTCGACGCTGACGCCTCATAGACCAGCCGGTTCACCTGGTGCATCAATTTGGCGAAGTCACGCGGGCTGTCCAGTGCCACGCCACGCAGCGATGCCCGCAAACTCGCCATGAGCAAGGCGGCGGAGATGCCTTTGCCGGAGACATCGCCGATGGCGAGTCCCACGCGGCCATCTCCTATGTCGATAATGTCGTAGTAGTCTCCACCCACGCCGAGCGCGGGACGGCAGAAACCCGCAATCTTCGCGCCGGGAAGCTCCGGCATTTCCTGCGGGAAAAGCCTCTCTTGCACTTCGCGCGCGATTTCGATTTCGCGATTGACGCGCTCGCGCTGCGACGCCTCGGCTGCAAGGGAGCGCGCAAGCTCGCTTACCTCGAGCGCAAGACCTGTCTGTAACGCGAGCGACTGAAGCAGTTTCATGTCCGAGGAGGAATAGGCGGCTTCCGACCGCTTGGGTCCCAACGCCATCATGCCCATCATCCGGTTTCTCCCCGGAAGAGGCAGCAGCAACTCGGCGTTCATCTTATCGAGGGCGTATCGTTCGGCGGTGCCCGCCATTAAGTACCACGCGTCGGGATCGTCTCTGTATAGGCGCGCGGGCTCATTTGAGTTTGTCAGATACCGGACAGAGGAAGATTGCATCGGCAGGGTCAGGCTTCCGGCGGCGGAAATACCGATGGACTGTTGCAGCACGAAGTACTCTCCGCGACGCAGCAGCATGGCGATCTGGTCGACGTGAAGAGTTTCGGCGACGCAGCGGGCAACCGTCTCCAGCAGAGGCTCCGTCTCGGTATAGCGCCGCACTTCCTCGGCGAGTTCGTTGAGGATGCGCTCGGCGTCATACGCTTCGCGGAAAAACCTGCGGTCCAGCCAGCGTTGCAGCCGCTTCTGCACTCCCAGCCGCAGCAACATCACGAGTGCGAAAAATATAATCGGTCCGACCAAATCGGAGGTCTGCGGCTGCTTCTTGCCCAGCACCGGCAAAAGAAGCTGCACTGCCACAACCGCGAGCAATACGAACTGCACGACCCAGAGCGTGGCCTTGGCCAGCGCATAGCGCGCACCCATGCGCAGCAGGATGCGTACGTCCATCGCACGCTGCACCAGCACGACATAGACCAGAGAGAAGGGCGCAAACAGGAACGTCAGAATGCCTGTGTATACGATCCAGAGATGGCCCTTTTTTCCTGCGGCGATGCCGAAATGCGGCAATAGCACGAAAACCAACAGCAGCGCGCCCATGCCAACGCTCATGCCCACGGTCAGAACGCGTAACCTGCGTCTTGCATCTTCGGTGGAAGCGGAGCGCAGCTTGTCCAGCGTCAGCCCCAGGTATAGCAACACACAGACGAGGTTCAAAAAATTAGTGGCCCGCATCGCCCAGAGGCTTGCGCGTACAACCAAAGGACCGTTGCCCGCCCCATAGTATTCGCCATAGAGCATGGGAGTTAAAAACAGCCAGCTTGCGCACAGCGGAACTAATATCGTCCACTTGAGCCAGGGGAGCTTTACGTCCAGCCGCGAACGCTCGGGGAAATAAATGCCGAAGAGCAGCAGGGCAGGCGCCGCCACAAATTGCAATGTCTGAAACCAATACTCCAAGAAAAGAGCGGTCAAATCGGTTGCGAATCCATGATTAGAGAGGAAGAGCACACTCGGAAACGTCAGCAAGACCAGCAGGAGCCACGCATTGCCGTCCGCCGGCTTGGCCAGCACGACCCAGAAGCCCATCAGGAGACAACCGAGCGCCACGACACCGGAAAGAAGAAGTTCCTGCAACAATAAAACCGTGTAAGGAACTCCGGTAATGGCTGGCTTGTGCGCAACAAAAGTGATCGTCGCCGAGCCCGAACTTCCGTCCTTACGGGTAAATCCGACATCCATCATGTCGTCGGGATGCGCGGTATTGACGATTTCGTCCCACACTTTGGCCGAATAGGGAACGCCGTTGAGCGATTCCAGAGTGGCTCCCTCTGCTACCTTCGCCGCCTTTGCTTCCGGTTCCAGCGTATCGATTACGCGCGTGTCGTTATCGTAGGAAAATGGTTTCTGGACATGCCGATCCGGATGAAAGACGAACGTCCAGTGATCGACAGTCATAGACAACCAGTAACCGACACTGGCCAGCACATAAAGTCCCAGGAAAAAGCGCAGCAAATTGGGAGAGAGCCTTTTTATTTTCATTCTTCTGGCCACCATGGTATCTGGCTTCCAGTGCTTTCTACGTATGGAATCTGCGGTAGGTTCAGTTTGGAGACGGAATGCGTACCGGATAGCAGAAAATTTACCGGATTGCCCGATTCCGGAGTACCTCCAAGTGCGAGTCCTCCGCTAAAGCGTGCTTATTTCGAATACTTCTAACCCCTGTGTCCGAGCCGTATTCCCGAAGAGGTCAGTGATGTCATCGTCGCCACGCGAGACACCGTCCCAGACGAGGGCTGCAGCCGCCCGGCAATGAGCTGCGGCCGCCAGGGAGATGGATCCGCTGAGAATGACATGGTTTGTCTGGATATAGGAACTATCACTGTCCGGTTCCAATTGCAGGTTGACGAGATCGCCCTTCGCTTCGACGTCGGCAATCACTCGGTCAAATACCGGCCCCCAGTTTCCCGGCCGGTCGATTACGGATGTTTCACGAAACAGGAGCGGATCGAATGGAAGAATCACCCGTCTTCGAACTCCCAGAACTCCCGCCGCCTCCAACGCAAGGAGATCTGCACCGCAAGCCGCCGAAGATACGAGTACGGTGGCGCTCCGGTCTTTTAAGAGCCGCTCGATGCGCTCCCGGACGGCTTCTATGTTTTCTTCCGGAAAGACTGGATTCGCACTTTTCGGCGCATCGATTCGGCGTCCCGCCAGAGCAATAACCACATCCACCTCTCATGCCGACCTGCCAAGATCGCGCTGGTTAACGATTATAAAATCAATGAAATAGTCCTTCGAGCCTACCGGACTTCGTGTTACCCTTCGCCAACTGAGAATTCCCGATGAGCTCACCCGGATTGATCGACGTCCAGGCCAACGAGACGCCCCAAGAGGCGACTGCAAAAATCTCTTTTCAGCCCGATGTCATTATTCTCCTTTTTGGCAGCTTCGATGCCTCCCTTGCGCCGCAGATACGGTCTGTGTGTGCACGGGCCATTGGCCCGGTTGCACTGACGGCAAACGCGCTGATTATAACGAACGGCTCCAGTGCCGGATTGGCGGCGCTCATGGGGCAGGCGGCCCAACAGCTGGATCAATCGCCATCCCTGCTGGGCATACTTGAGCCAAACGTAGCTGACCCTGATCCCAATCACACAATTGTGATGCGTTTGCCGGCGGACGGCGTTGACCCTGCCAAGTTCAGCTTTCTTGTGACAGCCGAATTGACGAAGAAGCAGCCAACCGGACAAAAGCCCATCATCAGCGTGCTATTCGGCGACGGCGGCGAGAGGGAAAAGATCCTGATGCTGCGCTGCGCGCGGCGCGGGTGGCCGATCCTTGTCGTTCAAGGAGCGGGAGTCCTTGGGGATGAGCTTCTGAAGGCGGTGACTCCTGGAGACGATGGCACTCTGCCGCCTCCTCCGGACGACCCGGATCTCCGCGAGCTTATTTCCAGCGCGACGATCTGCCCTCTCCCGCTCGACGGGGACGTCGACGATCTGAAACGTGTGCTCTTCGCTCCCCTGCAGCAGCCCGGAGATGTTCTTATCGACGTGTGGCGGCGGTATGACGACCTGGATGTCGCCGCTATCCAGAAACAAGGTCTTTTCCGAACTACGCAACTGGCAATTATCTCGCTGGCTGTGATAGCTACCTTTCTGGCCATCGTTATGTCGTTCGGCGCGTCTGACCATTTCAGGACGCAGCTGCTGGCCACCGTCCCATGGGTTCACGTGCTGCATCCTCTTCGAGCGCTGCATATATTTCTGATCGTTGTTCCGATTACGATTTCGATCCTGGTCGCTTTCAACAGCCGCTTTCGAGAAGGAAATAAATGGCTGTTGCTGCGCGCCGCAGCGGAGTCTACCAAACGCGAGATATTCCGCTATCGGACGAAAGCCGGTGCCTACAGCGAAGAACAGTGCACCCGTATCTCGGCGGAATCCAAATTAGCGGCAAATATCAAGGACATAAGCACCAACCTCATCCAGAGCGAGGTCAACCGGAGCAGCCTTCCACACCGTCCCGTCAACGATGCCTCCCGGCTGACATTTCTTACGCCCGATGACTATCTGCGCGTGCGCATCGAAGACCAGATCGGATATTTCGTAGGTAAGACCGCCAAGTTATATAAACAGCTGAAATGGCTGCAGATGGGGATCCTGCTCGCCGGTGGCATAGGAACTTTTCTGGCAGCGGTGGGGTTCGACGTATGGGTGGCGCTCACCACGGCATTTGCCACTGCCTTCACAACCAAGCTGGAGATCGATCAGGTAGAAAATTCGCTTGTCCAGTACAACATCGCACTTACCAATCTCAGAAACATCGAATCGTGGTGGAAGGCTCTGTCTACCTGGGAGAAGACGCGGCACAAGAATATCGACCTGCTGGTCGATCAGGCAGAGAAAACTCTCGAACGCGAAACTGTCGGATGGGTCCAGCAAATGCAGTCCACGCTCGATAAGCTCATGGAGAAGCAGGCCGACTCCGATTCCGGCCGGCAGTCATCGCAGAAGAATTAATTGGAGTTCAATCTGTTGCGATCCAAATCCATCAAACTACTCATTGCCGGTGCCGCGCTGGTGAGCTTCGCTTATGCGGCGCAGATAACAGGGGCACAGTCCACGCCGCAGCGTTCACTGCTGGCGCTTTCGAAGCGGAACCATACGCTGGCCATCGTCGATCCAGTCACACTACACATCATCGCGCGCGCTCCCGTAGGACCGGACCCGCATGAGGTCATCGCATCCTCCGACGGGAGAACAGCTTATGTGTCCATCTACGGCGGCGGACGGTATCATGCGCTTTCGGTCATCGACCTCGTCGCGCAGAAAGCGTTGCCCGACATCGATACTGGCGCGCTGAATGGTCCACATGGATTAGCGTTTGTGGGCGGGAAGCTGTGGTTCACGGCTGAGGGCGCGAAGGCTGTCGCGAGCTACGATCCGTCCTCGGCGAAGATCGACTGGATCATGGGCACCGGTCAGAGCCGTACCCATATGATCTACGTCACCGCGGACGAGAAACAGATTTATACGACGAACGTCAGCTCCGGAACGGTGAGCATTTTGGAAAAGATCACGCTTCCGCCGATGGGGCCTCCGCCTGGAATGCAGACGCCAGCAGGTGCGATGCATCCTTCTCCACAGGGCGGGTCGGAACCGCGCACGGACTGGAATCAAACCGTCATCGCGGTGGGGAAAGGCGATGAGGGCTTCGACGTTTCGCCCGACGGCCATGAATTGTGGACGGCCAACGCGGGGGACGGAACGCTGTCGATTATCGATCTTGCGGGCAGGAAGGTAACGGCCACTCTGGATGCCAAGGTTCCAAGCGCCAATCGACTGAAGTTTACCCCGGACGGCAAGCTGGTATTCATTACGTGTCTGGGTAGCGGAGATCTCGTCATTTACGATGCCGCATCACGCAAAGAATTAAAGCGGGTAAAGATCGGCCATGGAGCGGCAGGAATTCTGATGGACCCAGAGGGCGCACGAGCCTTCATTGCCTGCTCACCCGACAACTACATCGCGATTCTTGATCTGAACACCCTGGAAGTCACCGGTCACATCGACGTCGGGGAAGAACCGGATGGACTCGCCTGGGCGGTGCGCCCCAAGGACTGAAGGAGTTACACCACACGCCAGTTTGTGGACTTCGCTAAAGAGTTTCTATGACGATTGAAGATATGGAGGCGCGAGTCGGTGTGATAACGAATGGTCGGAAGGAAGGATCAGAATTTCTTTGATAGGTTTTTATGCTCTGTCGTGCTGTTCTATGCCATTCAAAGTAAAGATAAGCTCTCTCATCTCTGACAAAGCTTCTCCTGCGATCCGACCTTTTGTAGGGTAAATTGTTAGCACGAGCCATGGGCGAGACGATTCTCGCCCCATCCTTTCCGCTGAAACGCTCGAGTGTTGGTGAGCGTGCCGAGGATTTTTTTCAACCTGCCAACCACGAATGCGTAAGACAGCGGTTTACGCGTGATCTACTGCGGTTCTCGCGAGACGATTCGGCTCATACATTGCACTCTCCGCGGCGGCGCTACATTCAGCGCCGTCGGCATAGGAAATTGCATTGAAAATTGAAGTTGACCCTTCACCTAGGTTGCTGCTCGATGATTTTCAATCATGTAGCACCGCATCGAGCACTGAGTTGTTGATTCACTCACTTCCCTTTCCACGAAGCAGCATTCTCCCCAGCGGGAGCATTTTTTGCAATCTGATCTGCCATCATCCGAATCAATTCTGCATTTGTCATGGGTTGCCATCCGTGTCCCTTCATTGGACGGCCATACACAAACTCTCCGTTGTAATAGGGATCCTTGGTCGTCTTTAAAAAATCCTCGACAAGATAGACAGCATAGGCGAGATAGAAGTTATCCATGTCTCCACAGTAGACTCGTAACTTACCGACTAATTGAGGGCCAATCTTCGGCCAGTTGGCCTGGAGATATTCGTGCATATCATAGCCGTGGTCACGCATGTACTCAGCTACGGAGTGGTCAATTTTTCCAGTGAGATGGTCCCATAGAGGCTTGGGGTATCCGTCATCTCCGACTGGCCCATAGACCGCGTCCCATATGTCAATTTGAGCCCCGGAGCGATCGTGCGTACCGGAAGCATACTCCATCTGGCTTATCTGCCTCACGCTGGCGACGGGCTGAGCATCCGGATCTTGCTGGAACATCCGTTCGGGAGCATTGAAGGGAGCGTTGGGAACAGTGAAGGCGTTGTCGTCATGATAGATATCGATCAATCCATACTGCCGGAAATCGATAGGATCGGGATACATGGTCCAAGTACCACCGAAGAAATCGGGATGGTAAATTTGCAGCGCAAAGGACTCCCATCCGCCCGTGGAACCGCCCGTCAGCACCCGCGCGTATCCCTTGGGGATCATCCGAAAATGAGATTCCAGATACGGAATGAGTTCCTGCATGATCGCATCGCCGTAAGGGCCGTTATTCGCCGAGTTCACGGCGTATGAATCGTCAAAATAGGGAGTGGGATGTTGAAACGTGACCGCGATCATGCGGGGAAAGTCATCGGAGTTCCATGCCTGGTAGAACTCGTATCCGGATTCCTTCCTTCCGCCCGCCTGCTTCGCCATAGTGGCAAACACATTTGGACCATCGCTCTTCTCGGTTGCGAAATCGAATGGCGGAGCCAAACTGAAATGAGACTGAGCGTAAACAACCGGATAGTTCACATCCGGGTGTTCTGCATATCCCTTAGGAAGCAACACGGTTGCGCCCAGATACATGGGATGGCCCCAAAACGCTGTAAGGATTTTGCTCTGTATCTTAATCCGTTTGACCCACTCCGTATCTAGCGGAACTTCAATAGGAGGAATAACCTTGGTCAGAAGAATCTTGACTGTTACCGGCTGCTTCGGGTCCAGATGCACTTTCTGAGGCTCACTGAGTAGGTTTCCTGGTGCGAATCCCCAGCGCTGACCCTCCCACTGGTCCATGTGGGCCCATATTACATGCCCGTCAGCGCGATGGAATTGAGTATAGACATTTAGAACGCCCTGCACGTAGTAGTCCCCGGCGGGAAGTTGGTCGAGACTCATATATGGGAAGCCAATAGAAGTTGAGTCGATGACTGCCGGCTGGTTCGGCTTCAGTTGATTTACGTCCACAGCGAAGAAAGGGACGCGCGCGTCGCGACGCCTGGCAGAGTTGTAGGCGGCAATGCGCGGCTCAGGATCGAGAGTAGGACTAATCGCTACAAACATGCGCCCTGTCGTTTTATCAGGGCGTGCAGCATCCGCAAAGGATATCTCGAAGCGAACCTTCGACTTACTCTCAGCCTGCACCGAGAATGAGTAAAGCGACAAGACAATTGCCGTAAGGATCCCGAGCCGCACGAATATCCGATTATGATTCACGTAGTCCTCCATCTTCCTATCGTTCTCGTATTTCTGAATTGAAATTTCGTTCCATTCTAGCGTTGTTCGAGGGCCGACCCTTTTGCAGACGAAGTGGCATCGATCACCCCGTCTTTCAGGTACTGGTTGAAGAAATCGAGCATATCCAGACCAAGCAGCATCGTGTTTTCGCGGCCCGTCACGTAATAAGGGCCGTAGTGTCCAGGTTCACCGCGATTGACATAACGTTTGAAGCGATAAACCTTGTAGCCTTCTTCAAGCGCGCGAGCAAAATCCAGAGAAGCGGGCGGCACATCTTCACCGGGCCGCCACGCAGTTGTCGGTCCGTCACCTTGCACCAGGAACACAGGAGTCGTGACGTTACTCGTCGCATAGATGGGAGAAACCTTTCGGTAAATATCCGACCTCTCAGGGAATGGCCCCAACTCATAGGCAAGCATCTTCGTGTGCCGGAGTTCGGTGTTGTAGCTCATGAAGGAAACCCAGTCTCCATATCCGGACATCGGAATCGCAGCCTGAAAGACGCCTGGAGCAAAAGCAACGGCGTCCATAGACATGCAGCCGCCGTAACTGGTTCCAGTAATACCCATTGCCTGCGCGTTGATATATGGAAGCGTCTTCAGGTAAGTGACGCCGGCTAAAACATCCTGTAAATCGCAATGTCCCCAACAAGCGTTATTAGCGTCTTCAAAATTCTTGCTGTAGCCGGAGCTGCCTCGGATATTGGGTAACAGAATCACATAGCCTTGTTGGGCAAGAAACTGCACAAGCGGCGAATATGTATCGGTGTATTGCGATGTTGGGCCGCCGTGGATCCATAGGATTCCAGGAAATTTCATTTCGTCCTTGGAACTGGCGGGCTTATACAGATAAGCCGAAATCATGAATCCTTCGGTACTGGGATAAGTTATCTTTTCAGGCACGATCAATTGTTGGGCGAGGTGGCTGTCTGGTCCGGAAAAAGTCAATTGAACAACTGTGCCGTCTGCAACGGTAACGACAAAAAGATCTGCCGGTTTCACAGGAGTGGCGAAACTGTAGCTGATCCGGTCACCAGACGGAGACCATTCCGGATGGCTGACAACTCCGAGCTGCGGATCGACAAGCGAGCGCAAATGCGCGCCGTCCGCGCCGACCACGCACAGCTTAAGCGTCCCATTGTGATTGGAAACATACGCCACCTGTCTCCCGTCGGGAGACCAGCGGCCATCGGTTTGATCGGCTGGCTCCGGGGCCAGAGGCTTTGGCTGGGCATCGGTCAGTCCAACGGTCCAATAGTTCACCCAGCCGCTGCGATAGGAATGGAAAAGCACCGTCTTGCCATCAGGGGAGAACTGCGGTGTACCGAATGTACTGTTTGTCCAGATAGTGCCATAGTCAAACCAGCCAGTGTCATGGACGAGCACTCGCCCAGCGCCACCACTCGCCGGCATGATCACAATGTCGTGGTCTACCCAGCGATCGTCCGTGCGCACATATGCAATGCTCTTGGAGTCCGGTGACCACGAAGGATACATAGAATAGTGGGAGTTTGCAGTAAGCCGATAGACTTGCCCGTCTGAAACACCGACCTTCCATATATCGAAACTGCCGTAGCGGTCCGCCGAGAAAGCGATCCACTTGCCATCCGGAGACCAGCTGAGTGCGTTGATCCTTGCGCCGAGTCTTGTCAACTGTCGTTCGCTACCGGCTTCAACGTTCCATAGCCATAACTCCGGGTAACCGCTCTTGGCCGATAAGTAAGCTATCCACTTGCCGACAGGGGCCCATTGGGGCGTCTCGATGTCGCCCTCCGCAAATAAAAGGTTCGGAGCAGCCCCACCCTTGGATCCGACCGCCCAGAGACCCGGCTTTCCCGAACTGGACTCGTACGCAATGCGCGATCCGTCAGGCGACCACAGAGGACCACCATCAATCCCCGGAGAAATGGAAGTAAGTTGTTCGACCAAAGCTTTTGCAGACCCTGCGGTGGGATTATTAGAGTCCTCGCAGAAACCTGCACGCGCCGTCACCACAACAGAGCACACACTTATCATCAACGTCGAGACACACTTCTGCCAGATCGTCACTTTTCAACCTTTTCAGACGTTAGTTATCGATTTTCACTTACCGCGATCTCAAGATATCCTTGAGCCCGAAGTACGGGTTATTTCTGAGCGAGGCCTTGATATACGTCACGGCCTTTTCGCCAAATCTCAAGCACCTGTTCTTTCTCTGCAGCAGTATCGAAACAAGGAGCCAGAAATCCACGCGCGTTGCAATCAGCTTGTTCGATAGCTGGAAGGACATCGTTAATCCAGTCGCGGAAGTGAACTGCGTCCTCTTTCGAAACTGGCGGCTTACTTGGATCGGTGAAATACACCGGACTTGTATGCGCGAAGAGATAGGTATCCATCAATAACGGCTGATATCCCGATCCGGTAACACGAGCTGCCAGCCAGCCGCTTCCGCTGATCGTCAAGCTCTGGTCAATTGCAATCCGATGCGGGTCCTGGGCTTTGATGGAAGCGACGATTTTTCCGTTCTGTACAATGTCAAGAGTTTCCATCGGATAAATGGATACTGCTTCTGCCTTGAGCTGGACGGTGGAGGACTTTCCAGGTTGAAGCTGAATTTCGTCGCCCGGCTCTTTCCCGTTGACACTTAGAGACAATAACGGTCCATTGGTGACAAAAGTTCGCCCGGCAGCCAACCCGTGGTTCCACTCGTCATACTTCAGTGGCGAGCTCGTCTGGACGTACACGCGAACCGATCCAATGGCTGGAGCGCGTGAGTAATTTGTCATCGCATCCGTACCGGCGCTGGCGGGCAGCCTGAACCCGAGATTCAATACCCGATACCATTCTTCAGCACTTCTGTAGGCATCGCTCCACAGGCACATCAGTTCGTAAAAGTCGAGTTTGTGCAACGCCACTAAGACAGGAAATTCCTTTGAGCGCCGAGGCAGAAAGTTACCGCCGTAGAACGGATGAGCAACGCCGCCCAACCCTCCCTGAGCGTGGACATAGTCCAGGATTTGCGCCTCATCCGGATAAAGTGCCTGACGTGCTGTGCCGGGCACAACGTCGGAGGGATAGACGTAACTCTTCAGACCTATAAGATTCAGATGGCCCGGGTAGGAGTATCGATATTCCTGGTTGAAGTAGATAAGCCGGTTTGCCGTGGAGTTCGCGTTGAGCTTACCTTCAAAATACTGCCGGTCCATGATGCGAGTATTCCAATTCGCCAGAAGATCGTTGACAACGTTTAAGTCCTCGCTTTCTGCTTCGAGAAGAAGGGACTTTGGAGTGGCCTCATAGTTTCCGCCATAGTTCATGTGAACGTGGTTATCCCCCGAATACCACCCCTTTGCAGCCATGTTCGTCAATCGAGTCAACTTCAATTCCACGCGCTGGGTTTGCCCTGCGGAAATCTCCATCGTCGTCTTCTGCGGATGGAATTCAAATCCCTTCGTTACCTCGACCGTAGCGGTGCCCGGCGGAAGATCCGCTGTAAATTCGCCCGGTGTATGGAAATAGTGTTCTTTTGTCACGGTCAGGAACCGCGCAAAAGTGCCGAGCGGCGCATAGGACTTGCCGTCACTTCCGCGCAGATAGACACGCGCGGGAGTCACCGAGCCGGTGTCGGAATCGCGCACCACGACCGTGAGATGGCCCACCGGGTGGTTGTACTTTAAGTCTCCTATGACAACCTGTGACGAGATACCGCCGACAGTTGGAATCGTCCATAAGGTGAGCTTCCCACCCTCATCCGATATGTAAGCAAGCTTCTGACCGTCCGGAGACCACGCAGGTTCAAAGACCTCGCCTTTTGAGAAGGTGAGCTGCAATGGATTGCCCGAGTTTGCATTGAGCAGCCAGAGCTGATTGTCTCCTCCTCTGAAGGAGATATAGGCTATCTTCTTGCCATCTGGTGACCACGCTGGACGAGCGCGCCAAAGTGTTTCCTCCGGCAGCAGAATGGAGGGCTCCTTATCGCCCGGATGCAACTTCCAGATCCCGCCGGTTCCTACAGTATCCTGCCCACTCCATTTTCGATTGCTGACGAAAGCTATCTGCTGACCGTCCGGAGACCACGACGGAGTAATATTCTGGTGGCCATCTTCGAGCACGGGCTGCATTGCGCCGGTTTCAGTGGAAATTGTCCAGAGACCAAAGCCCTTGCCCCCTGCTGAAGAAGTGCAGAGGATGGACTTACCGTCTGGAGACCAATGTGGATCGACATTTACATTTCCACTCTTGGTTAAGAGATGCGGAGACGTGCCGTCAGCCTTCATCACCCAGACTTGAATCGTGCTGTCGGTGTCTCGCGCAAAAGCGATTTCACTACCGTCTGGGCTCCACGCTGGCTCCGAATCATAGTTCGGCCCGGAAGTGAGTTCTACGGCATCGCCTCCGGTCGCTGGAACTTTCCACAAACTGCCTTGCATGGCAAATACGATTTCCCGACTGTCTGGCGACCAGGCTGGCGACCAGGGCCCAGTAGTTACGGGAGGCATGTACATGGCCTCCATATAGAGGCCGCTTGCATCCGAAACCGCATCGTATGCAGAAGCAAAGCCCTTCCCGTTTTTCTGGAACTCCTCGGCAGGATGCGACGTTACCTGAGCACTGGTGACGCCAGTGGAAAAACCGATGGCTGCAATCGTCACCGCAAGGTAGTTGCACTTCTTTGTCATCGACAACCAGCTCATGTGTGCCTCATTTGAAAAATCGGGACTGATGATCCGACACTCTATTCAAGTTAAAGACTTGAGTTATGAATGGACTTAGACCGTTCTATGCGTCTCATCGGTATTTCTAGTAACTTCGTCTGATACTAGAAGTTGAACTTCAGAGCTAACTGAACAATTCTTGGCGCGACAGTGGTTGATGTGATTGAGCCGAAGGTTGCGAGCGGAAGGATGGAAGCAGGGTTCGCAAACTGCGGCGTATTGAAAGCGTTGAAAAACTCTGCGCGGAATTCGACGTTCGATGCTTCTCCCAGGGAAGGCGTCGGCGTGATTTTTGCGATCGCAAAATCGACATTGTGCTGCCCCGGTCCTCTCACTGCTGCTCGCCCGATGGTCCCTAGTCCATAGCCATCACCAACAACCGGCGGTGCGCAGAATCCCGCCGCATTCAAGTAGTGCCCCAGATTGCTCTTCACCGAGCCCGGAGTTTTTAGCTCGCTATCGCTGACGCCCGGACAAGCCTGTCCATATCGATAGCCGGACGTGCGGAACGCAATGATCGATCCGGCGCGCTGGTCCTGGATTGGAATGGGAGTTCCCGTCTGCACAGTAATAACGCCCGACGATTGCCAGCCGCCCATCAGTTTGTTGGCCAAGAAGGAAGTCGTCTTCGGATGGGGAATTTGCCAGAGGTAGCTGAAGACAAACCGGTGGGCTCGGTCGAAGTCCGACGGGCCCCACGCCAGCATCCGGGGCAGGTTGCCGTCGCCGGGGAAACGTCCTCCGCGGCCCGAATCAAACCCGATTGTCGTGTCCGACAAATCATCCATGGTTTTACTAAACGTGTAAGAACCTAAAAACTGCAGGCCATGATTGAGTCGTTTCGTGACACTGGTCTGCAATCCGTTATAGGAGGACTCGAATTCAGTCGCATTGTTCAGCAGCGACGTGTAGCCGACATAAGGAGCGCGCCGAGGAGCGTTTGCGACCGTGTTCGTCGTTATACCGTTCACCGGATCGTTGGCGCTGGCGATTAAAGGCGTATTCAGGTCAATCGTTCCGTATAGACGATTGCCTTTCGTGCCTACATACCCAATTTCCCACAGGAATCCCGGCAGGAACTCATATTGAATATTGAGATTGAACGACTGTGTGAGCGGAGCGCTCAAATCATTTGCGATGATCGAGTGCGATGCAATTGCGCTGGTGGGATAGGTAATGGGCCAGTAGGGTGTGGGTTGAAGCGGAGGATTCCACGGTACCTGCAACGTCGCCGCCGTGTTCTGAACACCTGAAAATGACTGCAGAGCATTGAACGGTGGCTCAAGGAGTAGTTGCAGGAAGTCATTGCCCGCGAGGCGAGAGTAGAAAATCCCATATCCGGCGCGAACTACAACTCGATCTGACTGCGCGAAAGGACGCCAGGCGAAGCCAAACCTCGGAGCCCAGAAATTATTCTGAACTGCGCCACAACAACCATTGTTGCCGGTGCGTTTCACAGCCGGACTGCCAACCGAGTCAAGCACGCTCTGAGGAAAATTGTCCGGGACCACATATCCCGATAACGTTCCGTCCGGCGGGGGAGGGTTAATCGCTAAATCGGGATTGAAGTTGGTCATGTACCCGCGTGCTTCGGAGACATTCCCGAAGTAGTCCCAACGTACGCCGATATTGAACGTCAGCTGAGGCGTGGCCCTGAAATCGTCCTGAGCATAGGAAGAGTAATCAAGCACGTGGAACTGCCTGTCGGTGATCCCACTGATCGCGCTTTCGGAAAAAATATTGCTGAAGCTGCTTCCGTTCTCTGCGCCGCTCATTCCAAGCAGGAAGTCTGGAAAGCTCTGAAAAGTCATACTTCCGCGTTTATTTCCGTAGAGGTTGAAATTATCTCGAATCGGGTCAACCTCGAACCCCACGCGCACGTTATGCCTGCCGCGCACAAACGAGAGTTGATCCGACGCCGAGAATCCGGTAACCGCGGTGTCGAAAAAATCGTTGTTGTTTCCGCCCAGCGTGAAAAGGCCCGTAACGATCATCTGCGGTAGCACGTTGGTTTGCCCGGTGCCAGTCATGCCGATGTCGGTGGTGGTTGTCGGCTGCAAGTTGACCAGGCTTCGCGTATTGCGAATGCCGCTGATCGATGCCGG
>JAATFH010000224.1 GCA_015655315.1 Terriglobales bacterium | reverse complement strand
TTTTTTCACCACGCTTCAGAAGCCGAATGGTCGACAAATACAACTGGATCTTTTCTACGACTACCGCACCAATGTGGAGCTCTATCCGAAGTGGCAGGCATTTCTCAAAGAACGGCAACCGGACACGATCATCTTCTGGGGACAGGACGATATCTTTTTTACTCGTGAGGCTGGAGAAGCATATCTTCAGGCGTTGCCGAAGGCGGAAATGCACCGCCTCGAAGCCGGGCACTTTGCTGTCGAAGACAGCCTGGACTACATCTCGGAAAATATACATCGCTTTTTCGACGACGTGATCGCAGCCAAGACTAAGCGGTAAAAAGGCCGATCGTCTTTCTCCACATGCGTATGCAAAATGTGCGTGTTCAGGAGAACATCTGCAACTGGAAGTGGGGACCCCTCTTCCCCTTAACTGAAAGTGAGAAATCCATGATTCGCAGTCATAAGATTGCAGGCATCGCCCTGTTATTCGCCACTATATTTGTCACAAATTTACACGCGCAGAACGCAACTCCTATTGAGACTGGTACTTTCCATGGCCAGGTACATTCCACCAGCGGCCGGGCTGCCATCTACGGCGGAACCGACAGTAAACGGATTCTTCGTCTCACAAACTTCAAGACGTCCAATGGCCCGGATGTGCATGTGGTCTTGATTGCCGCGAAGGACGCACAGGACAACGACAACTTTCTGAAAAACAACATCGAGCGCGTTGAGCTCGGCAAGCTGAAAGGAAATGAAGGGGATCAGAACTACGATATTCCCGCCGGCACCGATCTCGACAAGTTCCGGACGGTTGCCATTTACTGCGAACGCTTTAATGCCACATTTGGGGCGGCGCCACTGGATAAATTCTAACGTACACCGATGGGCCGGTAACGAAACGGAACCGGCTCTTTTTTCTCTCTATGAGCTAGACATTCGAATCCTGGTGACTTTGTATGATTTCATTCCTTCGCAAGCACAAAACTCTGAGCATGATCGCAATCCTGATTGTTTTATTTGCCGGATGGTTTCTCTTCCGTCCGGAAAAACTATTTATCAACCAACGAGTGAATGAGGCTGCCCCTTTTGTAGCGAACGATGCTCGGAAGCCCATCTACACAGGTCTTCTGAACGGAAAGCTTCATGAAACGAGCGGCCTTGCAACCGTATATCGTGAGCCCGATGGAACCATGACCCTAAGATTGAGCAATTTCCATACATCGAACGGTCCCGATGTGCACGTCGTTCTAGTCGCGGCGGCTGATCCGGGGCTGCAGAGTACTACGCTGGGCACCACGCTGGCATCGCTTGAGATCGGCATGCTGAAAGGCAACGAAGGCGACCAGGACTATAGACTACCCATGCAGACCGACTTGAACCGATACAACACAGTTGTCATTTATTGTGAACGGTTTCGCGCTGTCTTTGGATCCGCGAATCTGGAAGCATTCTAAGTAGAGCAATTTGACGATGAAGGATGGATAAGGAGGCGCCTCGTCAGATAATGTTTTTACGTGCTGCATCTGAGCGGCGTACGATAATCCTCTAGAAGTCCGGGTTGATCGGGAGAATTTATGGGTCGACGCTTCGCGGAACTTGCATTCACACCACTTGTAAAAAAACAGCAACTGAAACACGGCAGCCGGCACCTCTATGAACGTGTCGAGCAATCGGATAACACCGGCAGCCGTTTCGGCCCGCATGAAGATGCATTCATTCATGAACGAGACGGCTTCTATATGGCATCGGTCGGCGAATCGGGCTGGCCTTACATCCAATATCGTGGCGGGCCCAAGGGTTTTCTTCGCGTACTTGATGACCGGACACTCGGTTTTGTCGATCTGCGCGGCAACAAACAGTACATCAGTGTTGGAAACCTACAGCACGATGATCGCGTTGCCCTGTTTCTAATGGACTATCCCGGCCAACAAAGACTGAAGATCCTGGGCCATGCCGAAGTGCATGAAGACGACACATCCGCACCAAAGCTGATCGAGAGACTGCGATCCCCGGAAGAAAAATCACCCGCGGAACGGGCTGTATTGATTCATGTAGAAGCCTTCGATTGGAATTGCCCTCAACACATCACTCCGCGTTACACGCAAGAAGAATTGAGAGAAGTGCTGGATCCTCTACGTCGCCGTCTTGACGCGCTCGAAAAAGAGAATGCGCATTTGCGAAGTAAGAAAGACTGATGGATGCAGAGGTTTTCATGATCGTGGACCTCACGAGAAGCATGCTGATGGAGCGATAAGCCTGCATGGCCTTCCGCTCCATCGTCTTTAGAAGCTAAGCCTTGCTGCAAACTGAACGCTGCGGGGATCTCCGACAGCAGTGGCTTTTCCAAAGCTTGCATTCGGCATGGCAGGATAAGCTCCCGTGCCCCATGTTGCGTTCGGAATCATGTCGTTGCGGTGATTCAGAGAGTTAAAGGCTTCGGCGATGCCTTCCACCTTGACGCGTTCAGTCAGCGCAAAAGTGCGGCTCAATCGTGTGTTCAAACCGAAAAAATCAAATCCGCTACCCACGTTGCGACCAATCACTGCGCCAGGGAGAGCTTCGGTGCAAGGATTCAGTCCTCCATTTGCAGACAGACTGTATCCGGAAGCGCATGGCCTCTGAGATGTAGCTTGTTTGGTATTCGCACCCGTCGTGACATTAAATGGCGGAGCCGAATAATACTGAAGGATGCCACCCAGTCTCCAACCATGCGTCAGACGGTCACTCCATTTCATGGCCGGTCGGGTGGACGAAGTCAGGTTCGCATCGAAGACGATACGATTCCTCTGATCATCATCGGAGCGGCCTCGATCCAGCCCAGGATCAAAGTTATTGATCGGTGCGCTGAAGAAAAACTCGCTGATATCGTCAATTGCTTTCGACCACGTATATGAAATGCGCACGAATCCCCAGGGAACAGGACGCTCCTGAAACGAGACTTCGAGTCCGTCGTAATACGAATCGAAGATCGAGCTGTAAGGTTTGATGTTGCCGCGCGTCGGATCGGGACGTGTCCCATCGGTACGAATATTAGTGTTGATAGAGCCGATCAAATGCGTCCCGCGTACATGCTGATAGCTGATACCCAGCGTGCTTTTCCCGATAAGCTGCTGCTCCAGCCCAAGGCTGACCTGCTGAGAGTAGGGGGTGCTGATATTCCGATTCATGAGAGAGTAGTTCTCCAGCGCACCCGAAGGAGGAGTGAGAGCGACGCTGGGAAACGTCGGGGCACCCGCTTGTCCTGGCGAGAAGGTATAGCCCAATAGCGCTGCCTGATTCGGATCGATGGTGTTATGCGCCGATAAAAGAGCATTGGCCAATGGGCGCAACGGGATTCGATCGTAGTAGATTCCATAGCTGCCTCGCACTACCGTTCCTCGATTCGCCAATGGAGACCACGCGAATCCGATACGGGGCGAGAGATTGGTCAAAGCCGTATTGATTGTGTGGAGAAATTCGAGGTCGTAACGCAAGCCTACATTGAGAGTGAATGCGGGCGAGACCTTCCACTCATCTTGGGCGTAGAAGCCGACATTCGGATTATTCTGCTGCACGGTAGAATTCCCGAAGTTCTGTGTGTATCCCTGTAAGTTGTAGGTTCCGCTCAGAAAGTTAGCCAGGGATGAAAACGCATACGATCCGCGTATGGATTGTGGATACGTGATGGTGTCGTCGTTATACAGAAAGTCGACTCCAGTCTTGAATGTGTGCGGTCCCCGCTCCGTAACAAGATTGTCGACCACTTCGTACAGATAGTTCAGTCGCGCAGTCGGCGATGAAACGGAACGCCCGAAGGTAGCGACTCCTGAGATGCTGACAACCGGGCCAATCTGATCATTTGGCGGAGCATTCAGACTGTCGTAGATAAACTGACCGCGCGTCTCATTGAAAGTCCGCGGTGACAGAGATGCGATATTGCTGACCGCGATCGTGTTATTGGTATCGAACACGGATGTACCGTTGCTGACGGCTGCCAGACCACCAACACCGCGAGCATTCACACTGCTGAGCTTGTACAGACTATAGCGAACGCTGAGTTGATCCTTCTGGCTGAAGCGATGATCGCCCCGCAGAAACAACGTGTCCGTGTGCAGTGTCGTGGGATAGAGCGTGGTCGGCCCGGCCCCTACGGCAAGCAGTGGAGCCTGGTATCCGACGGCAATCAGACGAGCATTGATCTGAGCTGCATTGGCAGGCGTAATGGTAATGATGCCAGCGGTGTTGAGACGCTGCTCTTCAAAGTTTCCCAGCAAAAAGGTGCGATCTCGCCGAAGCGGTCCCGAGAGGCTCGCACCATATTGCCCTTGCGTAACTGGCAGCTTGTTTCCTGAGAGCGCATTATCGGCGTTCAGGCACTGATTGCGGAGAAAACCGTAGGCTGTGCCGTGCAAATCATTCGTGCCGCTTCGGGTGATGATATTGAAGTAACCGCCGAGAGCACGCCCAAACTCCGCCTGCCCACCGGAAGTGACTACCTGGAACTCGCGCACAGCATCCAGTCCGAAGACATTCCCAGCTACGCCCGCAGCATCGTCGTTATCCGAAAGACCATCGACAACAAAGCTGTTGGAGAAATTCCTCTGGCTGTTCACAGAGTAGCCTTGCCCTACAACCTCCGATGTCTCCGCCAGCGTCTGCGTGCTGGCAGTGTTGGTAGGCGAAACACCTGGCAGCAAGAGTGCCAGATCGAGATAGTTGCGACCCTCGAATGGAAGATTCGCTGACTCCGCTTGAAGAACGGTCTCACCAATCTGGCTTCGGTCTGTTTCGATCACAGGTATCTGCGCTGTGACCTGTACATTCGTACTTGCCTGCGAGAGTGCGAGTTGGAGCGTCACATCGAATGCCGCACCCACGGTGAGTTGTACCTGCCTCACTGTTTCGGAAAAACCACTGGACTGCGTACGAATGCGATAGCTCCCGGCAGAGAGATACGCAAAACGAAATCGTCCCAGCTCGTCTGTCTCCGCAGTATTGGTCTGGTTCGTAGCGAGTTCCGTAGCTTCTACGGTCGCGTGTGGAACAATCGCGCCACTCGGATCGAGCACGCGTCCAGTCACACTGGCATGGATCAAGGACTCCTGTGCTCTAAGCAGAGCGGGAGAAATCAAGAGAAACATCAGGAGGAGAGAAGCGGATCTTTGTCTTACTCGGAACATCATGTCTCCAGCGAAATGGCAGCCTCAAACGGGGCTGCAGGCCAATCGTTCGTGTTTCGAGCGAAGAACCGGAGACGGCGGACCGCGTTTGCAATTCGCTAGAGAGGACGAGCCAGTCCAGGTCGAAATCCGCATGGTAGCCGGAGTCGAAGCTGTACTCAGCTTTATTGCAAAAACACTTCTCGAAGGCTGCCCCAGCAAATTGCTATGGGAGGTTATCGAGCAGATGGGACAACAAGGGCAACGCTCTGAACGCAGTGAGAGCACAGCTTCACTGGAAGTGGAAGCCTTGTCCTCCTGACCCGCGAGGCGCATGAAGCACTTGTGTTCGCCATGCGTGCGACAACAGAGCGGCAGTGAAGTTTCCGCCAGTGCATTGAACACACCGAGAGCCAGCAAGCAGGGCGATACAGACAGTAAAAGCAGGAATAAGGCGCACAAGCGTCTCAGCCCATCTCGACTTAGCTGTTTGACCTGCATAGGTGGCTATCCTCAGCCCGGCGTGCGCCGCCGCGCCATGCGTCTCGTATGAAACTACATCTCTGGCAGCCAGAGATTGGAGTGAGTCATCGAGAAGCGTAAATACGTATCGACTTCCGGCTCAGTCACTTCGTGAAGCAAGTCCGAAGGATCTATGAACCTGCAGCATGGCGAAAGGCGCCGGAAATGAAGCTATAGGAGCACGTCTGCTCTTAAAGCTTTGTAAATTACACGAAGGAAATGACCGGAGGGCCGCGCTTCTGGCGGGAACGATCATGGGAAATGCGGCGCATCGACTCTGTTTGCGCTATACCGGAAGGATGACTGACGAGCGAAGCGAAAACAACTGCCGCTGTCGGCAGAGCCAAAAGCTTGGCATGTGTTGCCGCAAAAGCAGGCGGAAAGCAGGGGCATTTTTTGGATGGGCTACGAAACTGCAGTCCCTGCATCGCGTTGCTTCTATCCGCCGCACTCACCATGC
>JAATFH010000561.1 GCA_015655315.1 Terriglobales bacterium | reverse complement strand
GGCCATGGAGCCGCGCGGCAAAGGACCGGGCATCATCTTCGGACCTGAAGTGCACTGCTACAAGTGTCCGATTAAGCATACGTATCCGGAATGCGGCATCGCCTGCGCCGACTACCTTGAGCACATGATTCGCAACGAGGCTGATGTAGCGGCTGTGATCGTCGAACCGATCGTGGGCACGAATGGCGTGATTGTTCCACCACCTGAGTACATGCCGAAGCTGCGCCGAAGCTGCGATGAAACCGGAGTCCTGCTGATCGCGGACGAAGTTATGAGCGGCTGGGGCCGCGCCGGTGAATGGTTTGCAATGGACCTGTGGGGCGTCACGCCCGACATTCTCTGCACTGCCAAAGGCATCACGTCGGCCTATGTGCCGCTGGGCCTCTGTGCAACCTCAGAGAAGATCGGCGACTTCTTCCAGGACCACTACTTCGCACACGGACATACTTACGAAGCGCATCCGATGACGCTGCTTCCCGCAGTGGCCACTATCCGCGAAATGCAGCGGCTCGGTCTCGTTGAACGCGCTCGCGAACTCTCTCCATTTGTCGAACAGAAGCTGAATACGCTCAAAGCAAAGCATCCGAGCGTTGGAGATGTGCGCGGCAAAGGACTCTTCTGGGCCGTAGACCTGGTGAAGAACCAGAAAACGAAAGAACCTTTCAACACTTATGCCGACAAGGTTTCCGGTAAACCACTGGTCGTCGATCAAATCGCGGCGAAAACCCTTGCCGATGGTGTCACTATGCAGGCGTGGGTCAGTCACTTCGTCATCGCGCCCCCCCTGATCATCACGCAGGAGGAGATCGAGATCGGAATCGATACACTCGACAAGCATCTTCACATCGCGGATGAGCAGTGCACGGCGGCGTAGTCTATCGATAAACAAAGAGCCGCTCTTGGTAGCGGCTCTTTGTTTATGCCCTATCCTAGCGTGGGCATTGTTGTATCCACGCCAGTTCGAATTCCCGTGGGCCAGCGCGCTGTCACAGTCTTCAGCCGGGTATAGAACCGCACTCCCTCCGGTCCGTGCACCGCATGATCCCCAAACAACGAGCGCTTCCATCCGCCGAAGCTGTGAAACGCCATCGGTACTGGAATAGGGACGTTGATACCAACCATGCCAACCTGCACTCTCCGTGCAAAATCGCGAGCTGTGTCGCCATCGCGGGTAAACAACGAGGTTCCGTTGCCGTACTCGTGTTCATTGATCAGTTTGAGCGCTGTCTCAAAGTTATTTACGCGAACAACCCCTAATACAGGGCCGAAAATCTCTTCGCGATAAATGCGCATCTCCGGCTTCACATGATCAAACAGGCATGCGCCGATGAAGAAACCATCTCCACGTGGCAAAGCGCTCGCGCGTCCGTCAACCACAAGCTCCGCGCCTTCCTCGTCACCAAGTTTTACGTAGCTGCTGACTTTTTCCAGATGCTGCTTCGTGATGAGCGGCCCGAGATCGGTCTCATCCTTTGCGCCATCCCCCACGCGCAGATCCGCGATACGACTCTCAAGCTTCTCGATCAATTTGTCTGCCGTCTGGTTCCCAACGGCGACTGCAACGCTGATCGCCATGCAGCGCTCACCCGCCGAGCCATATGCTGCGCCAGCAAGGGCATCTGCTGCCTGATCTAAATCGGCGTCAGGCATCACGATCATGTGATTTTTCGCCCCGCCCAGAGCCTGCACCCGCTTGCCGTGCCTTGTGCCTTCGCGATACACATATTCCGCAATCGGCGTCGAGCCGACAAAGCTTACAGCTTGGATCGTCGGATGCGCGAGGATGGCATCGACAGCAACCTTGTCCCCGTGCACAACGTTAAAAACTCCGTCCGGCAATCCTGCTTCCTTCAGCATCTCAGCCAGCAGAATGGACGAACTGGGATCACGCTCACTCGGTTTCAAAATGAAAGTATTGCCGCATGCCAAGGCGATGGGAAACATCCACATCGGCACCATCGCAGGAAAATTGAACGGCGTAATACCGGCAACCACACCGAGCGGCTGCCGCATCGACCAGCTGTCGATGCCTGCTCCAACCTGCTCAGTGAACTCACCCTTCAGCAGTTGCGGAATCCCTGCGGCAAACTCAACGACCTCAAGACCGCGAGTGGCTTCGCCTCGGGCATCCGAGAGGACTTTGCCATGCTCGCGATTGATCAGTACGGCGACCTCTTCGAGGCGGCGCTCAAAGATTTCACGGAAGCGAAACATGACGCGCGCACGCCGCAGCGGCGGCTGCGACGCCCATTCAGGAAACGCATTCGCGGCAGCAGCGACGGCCCGATCAATCTCGGCATCATTGGCGAGTGGTACGCGTGACTGGACATGCCCCGAAGCAGGATGAAAGACATCGGCAAATCTTCCCGATACGCCTTCAACACGAGTACCGGAAATCCAGTGTGTGATCTGCGGCAGGTTGGTCTCAGCGGGTTTCAGCGAGGCTGCAAGAGGGGACGCAGTAGTAGAGGACATGGAACTTCTCCTTTGCAGAAGAGAACTCAATGATAGCAGGGCCGATCCGACGCGTGAGCCTTTCGGAGAATCCTGCGCGGACTAAGTAACATCAATGGATAACGCGGCCAGCGACCGCGCAAGCACTTCTACACCAGATGCGATGTCGCCGATGGCAGCATATTCGTCTGGTCTGTGGCTGACGCCATCGCGGCACGGAATAAAAATCATGGCCATGGGCGCGACCCGCGACATGAAGAGCGAATCATGGTAAGCGCGGCTTACAATTCTGCGGGATGGAATCTTCATTTCACCGCATGCCGATTCGATAGCCTGCAAAACATGCGGCGAGGATGAAGCCGGAAGGTCGGCATTCAACATCTCCATCTGCATTTGTACCTGTCGTTGTTGCGAAATGCTTTCTGCTGCTCTTTTGATCTCATCGAGAACGCGATTACGCACGCCGCCATCAATGTCGCGCAGGTCGACACCCACTTTGACCCGGCTGGGAATGCTGTTGATCGCACCGGGATACACCTCGCACGTTCCCACTGTGGCTACGGTATCGGCAGAACCGGAACTGCGAGCCAGGCGCTCGATCTCCAGAATCAGTTCAGAGGCAGCGCAAAGCGCATCGCGACGTCCGGGCATCAAAGTGCCACCGGCGTGTCCTCCCTGCCCCTCAATCGTTACCAGAAAACTCGCCGGCGCTGCGATGTTGGTGACGACGCCGATAGGAGTATTCTCGCGTTCAAGAAGCGGTCCTTGCTCGATATGAAGCTCGACAAAAGCAGAATAGGCATTTTCTGCCAGGCGAACAGCAGCAAGGTCGCCACCGAATCCTGCGCGTGTACGCACAGCGTTCAGGGTATCTCCGCTGTCGTCACGCAGCGTTATATCGACCGAATCGGTCAGCGCTCCCGAGAGTAGACGGCTGCCGAGGCAACCGACACCAAAGCGCGTCGGCTCCTCTGCAGTGAATTGAATCAATTCGATCGAGCGCGCAGGTCGGAAGCCGCTCTTCTGCAGAGCGCGAATGGATTCGAGTCCGCCAAGCACGCCGACAACACCATCAAACTTCCCGGAATAAGGAATAGCGTCCACATGAGAACCGGTGGCTACAGCAGGCAGATCGGCGCGCGCGCCTTCCCATCGGGCAAAGGTATTTCCCACCGCGTCTTCGCGTGTTGCCAGACCAGCTTCGGCGCAGAGTTGCTTAAACCATGAGCGGGCGCGAAGGTCTTGTTCGCTGAACACAATGCGTGTAACCGCAGGAGGCTCGACATCAGAGAAGGTCGCGAGCATGTCGATCTCCCGTGTAAGACGTTGCTGATCGATTTCAATATGCATGTCACGCCAGAGGGTGCCGGTTCCAATCTTTGTATATAAGATATTTCGCCGGAACTTTTCCAATTGCTCCAAACCACTGCGGGCAGTAAGGCGCCATCCAGATAAAATCTCCTGCCTTCACCGGATACCATTCGTCATCGAGCCGATAGATTCCTCCACCCTCAAGCATAAGCAGTCCGTGCTCCATCACGTGAACCTCGACCATGCTCAATGCCGCACCAAGCGCATAGGACATGGTATTCACGGCGAGGTCGAACGCCTCGGTATCGGGCAGCAGTGAGCGCACAAGTAAATCGCTGTCCCCCATCAGCGGTTGCGCCGCTACAGATGGCTCATGTCCGATCAATAACTCCGGGAGCTTTCTATCTGCAACTCGACGATATTTCTGCTCGATCACCGCGGCACGCGCCGCCTGCGGAGCATGGAAAATATGCTCACTTCCCTGCGGAATATAGGCGTAGTCATTCTCGAGCAGCGTGTAAGTTTCCGCGCCATGCTCGAGCGTCACCGTTCCATCCAGCACGTAGAGAAATCGTTGGCCGGATGCCGCGCCAAGCGTGCCTCCGGATTCAAATTCAACCGAGTACTGTGTGAAACCAGCGCCGAGTGCGGGCGACACGTGCACGACCACGCTGGCCTTCGAAGAGCCGGGAAGCAGAGTGCGGATAAATGTATCCGGAGTATGAAGGAGATGACTCGCCCGTCTTACGCTGCGCGTCTGACCCATGTTATGCAATTGGATTACCCTCTTTCTCTGCCAGGAATAACGCGAACTCGTCCAGGAAACAAAGCCCGGCGTGGATCGCGGCGGCAACATCTTCTTCGAGCACGCTTTCATCGGGATGATGACTGATCCCACCGGGACTCCGCAGGAAAACCATTGCCGCAGGAAGATGTGGGGCGATCACCATGGCATCATGACCTGCCCCGCTCGTCATGCGAATCGATGCGTATCCGGCCTGACGCACGGCTTTATCGCAGAGAGAGATCATGGCGGAATCGAGATGCACTGCGGGTTGAGCATGATACTCCTCCGCATCGACTTGCATGCCGCGTCTGGCGGCGATGGCATGAGCTTCCTCAAGGATTACCCGCACGGACTGGCCGCGTACCGTATCATCCGTATGGCGTACATCAAGGCTGCACCGCACAGTACCTGGGATCACATTCACTCCGCCTGGCTCGGCAGATATTTGTCCTACCGTAGCCATAAGCCCTTCGACATTCGAAGCAATCATTTCGCAGCGAGTCATCCACTCGGCCGCTGCAGCGAGCGCATCGCGGCGCAGCAGCATGGGTGTGGTCCCCGCATGCCCCGCACGCCCATTAAAAACAAGATGACAGCGGCTTTGCCCCGCGAGCGAGTCCACAACTCCAAGAGCCAGTTTTTTGCTTTCCAGCACCGGGCCCTGTTCGATGTGAAACTCCAAGTACCCGGTAGTCATGGAAGACAAGGAGGTCTCAATCGCTTCCGGATGCCCTGCAGCATAGTCACTCAGCGCTTCGCGGATAGTGATTCCATTGGCATCTTTGCCGAGCAGTGCGTCGTCAAGTTGATTGACTACAGCGCGACTGCCTAAAAACGGTATGCCGAATCGTGTCCCTTCTTCATCTGAGAAGCCGATGATTTCAACCGCGAAAGGCATCTTGCGACCGCTGAGACCTTCGACCAGTGCAAGCCCCATGAGCACACCCAGCACACCGTCGTAAGCACCGGCGTTCGGTACCGTATCGAGGTGCGACCCGATCAGCAGCCGCGGCGAATTTTCGTTTGAAGCTGACGGGTAGAAGGCACGAAGATTTCCCGCTCGGTCCACGCTTACTATCGCGCCCGCAGTTTCAAACCAGGGCTGCATTCTCTGGTGAACCCGCTCCATGGCAGGGGAAAGAAATGTCCGCAGAATCTCACCGGGCTTATCCGTGCACGCTGCCAGCGCTGTCGAGCGCGCGAGCAAAGTCGAAGCGGCATTGCGGGCAATCGCGGCGCGAACGCTATCTGCAACTACAGTCGAGTTCAATTCTCTCTCCGCACACATGCCTCAATCGAGCCATGGGGTTCGTCGGTCGGTACAAAGATATGGTTGGGATTATCCTGTCCAAACGCGGAGAGATCAACAAGATTACAATGCTTGTTCGGCATTTGCAGACGGATCTCGGAAATTTCAGGAGCGGCTTCGAGTGCGGCTTTGCCCATGGCAAAGAGCGTTTGCTGAACGGACATGCTGTCGTGTTCTGCGAAAGCATCCAGAAGCGTATTGGTAATACGGACTCGCGCAGCCACAAAATCCTGATCCGTTCCGACGTATACCCATGCCGCACTTGCCAATGTTCCCAGCAAGCGATCGTGTGTTTCCTTCAGGGTTGTCAACTTATCTTTCAAGTATCCGGCGAATGACGATTTGACTGTCTTCAGAATTGCCATTCCTGTAAATCCAGACGTTACAGAGACCGGTCCAGTGCGCGGATACGTAACTGTAACGGTTTCAATAACAGAACCATCTTGAATAAATGCCATAGAGTGCTCACCGGTGTCCGTGAAAATGTGCTTCCATCGAGTCGATCGTATGCTTGCTCCTGCTTCTTCCACTTGTGACTGATTCATTAAGAAATACGTCACCAATTCAGTTGCAAATTCTTCGATCGTCGACGCCCTTGAGGAACGAGCAAGCGAATAGACCGTATTCTTCATCGTGTCCGTGGGCAGAATGCGGCTGTTATCCCCATCTTCAAAGCAACGAGTGAAATCACCCTTCAACCAGACCTCCACGTTCCATTCAAAAACTTCGTGACGCCCATCGCTGCGCTCGACCTTCATCACGCGAACGCGTGATTTGCCGTATTGGTTTTCGCCCAGTGTAATCATCGCTCGGGATATTTCCTCTCAACTCCCACGGTAGGTGGAATAGCCATGCGGTGTAATCAGAAGCGGAACATGATAATGCTCCCCAGTATCGCGCACCTGAAAGGCGATATCGACAAACGGATGAAAGCTCTCGACTCCTCTGCCGCGAAAATAGGCGCTTGTTCCAAAACGCAAACGATAGAACCCTCTTTGCAGAATCTCATTCGCCGGCAAGAGATCGGGAATACGCCCATCCTGATCCGTTCTGCGCGCGGCAATGACGCGCCACGAGCCCTGTTCGTGGCGATGCAGCCGTACAGCTACGCCGTCCGCCGGACGGCCGCGGGTAAGGTCGAGAATGTGTGTCGAAATTCCCTTCATGCCTTGATTCCTACCTATCCAGCCATTTTCGCAGACGAATGCGAGTGATCTGCCGCTGCTGCTCGACGGCCTCCTGCAATTCGGTTTGCGGGTCGTTGCCCAGCCGATGCTCTAAGAGAGCCAGCATTTCGGCGGCTGACTTACCCGTGGCACACACAAGAAAAATACGTCCAAAACGCTTTTCATAAAGAGCGTTACCCCGCGCCAGTTCATCGTGAATTTCAGAATCTGATGAGTTGACTCCGCTCTGCTCCTGCCGCGACCATGTCGCTGACTGACCCATTGCAGTAGCTGCCAACTTCTGCTCGCCGATACGAGGATGGTTCCGGAAGGCTTCATCCCAATCAACAGGCGACAAATCCAGCCAGATAGCGTCGGAGCGGTTCAACAGAACCGCCTCATCGGTGATGGGCCTTGCTTGTGCCAACTCCTTTGCCCAGCGTGTCGAACCGCAGCACGACAGGATTTCTGCCGCCGCCGCATCGTCGTTAAGTGAGTTCCATCCAGCCAGAACTGCCTGTGCCGTCATCACGCTGCGTTCCCCTTTGCGGCAAAGTTTCGCAGCATGTCCTCCAGTAAATTGGCCGCGACCTGCCGCCGGTATTCGGCTGACGAACGTATATCGTCGATCGGCGCGATCTCAGTCAGGAGCATGCGTCGACCGTTGGCGATCGCGTCCTCTGTCAAAATAGTTCCCAACAATGCCTCTTCTGTTTTGCGCAAACGAAGCGGCGTTGGTGCGACTGCTCCCATGCCGATATGCAACGCTTCGACGCGGCCATCGCGCAGCTTTCCGACCGCTGCAACGCAGATCTTTGAGATCGCCTGCGCGTTGCGTGCCCCGGTCTTTTGCGCGTAGCGAAACCACCCGGCAAAGCGTTTCTGCAGATGGATCGCCAGTAAAAGCTCGCGTGGCTGAAGCGCAGTCTTTTTGTAACCGAGATGAAAATCGGCGTATGCGATTCTTCGCGTACCGCGCGCAGAGATCAACTCCAACTCTGCCTCATACACAAGCAGCGCCGGAGGAGAATCCGCGGCGGGCGAAGCGTTAACGATGTTTCCCGCAATCGTCGCGCGGTTCTGGTTGGCGATGCCGCCTGTCCACGACGCAGCTTGTGCGAGCAGCGGGAAGTGCTCCTGCACCGATACATGCCCGCGCAGTTGAGCAAACGTGCAGCCTCCGCCAATCGAAAGGTGTTCGCTGGTTTCAGTAATCTGGCGGAGGTCGACGATATTCCACAGGTTCAACAACCGCCGCGCTCTGAGCCTGCCCGCGCCATACTGCACCATCACTTCTGTCCCTCCGGCAACGGGCAGCCACTCGCCGGGCTCGCTGTCGAGCCGCTCCAGAACACCCGCGAGACTACCGGGAGAAGCAAAATCGTATTCTGCCGGATGCGATCTCATTCGCCTTGTCCCTGCACTGCCGCCTTTTCTACCGCTTCAAAAATACGCATGTATCCCGTACAACGGCAGAGGTTGCCGTTCAAACCCTCGCGAATTTGATCGGAAGTGGGTTGCGGGTATTTCTTCAGCAAATACACCGTGGCCATAATCATGCCCGGTGTACACATACCACACTGCGCGCCGCCACAGGTGAGAAACGCCTGCTGCGCAGGATGCAGATGCTGTCCAGCCGCTACGCCCTCAATCGTAACAATCTCTGTTCCATTTACCTGGGCGACCGGTACGAGGCAGCTGTTCACCAGTTCGCCGTCGATCAGCACGCTGCATGCTCCGCACTCGCCTTCGCCGCAACCTTCCTTCGTGCCGGTCAGCCCCAACCCATCGCGCAGCACGTCGAGCAGCCGTTCCATCGGGTAAGCTTCTACCATCCGGCACTCGCCGTTCACATGCAGCGAGAAACACTGGCGGCTCATACGGCAACAGCCTCCACAGGAACCGTCTGACGCAGAGCCAGGCGCAGGCAAATATCTTCAGCCAGCAGAGGAATAGCGTTGAAGTCCGTGTCCGTCGCATGCGAAACGGCATTCAGAATCGCGGGGGCAGGCCCATCCATCGGCAGCTCGCCAATGCCTTTCGCGCCATACGCGCCATGCCCAAACGGCATCTCTTCAAAGAAAACGCGAATCGGTGGAATGTCCTGCGACGTAGGAATGATGTAGTTCGTCATCTGTCCATTCGCCATGCGGCCGCGCTCCCATTGGACTTTTTCATAGAGTGCGTAGCCAATGCCCTGCGCCACACCGCCTTCAATCTGTCCGGTAGCAAGTGTCGGATTCAGCACGCGGCCCACTTCCTGCACTGCGACAAAGTCATCAACGGTAACGCCATAGGTCAGCATATCCACTGTCACCTCGGCAACGTAAACCGCCCACGCATAGGCGGCATACGCTTCCCCTCGGTATGTCTGATCGTCCCAGTGAACATCGACCGGCGGCTCATAACGGCTGTCCGAGCGTAGCGCTCCGTATTTTGCGACGTGCGTTTTGGCCGCCTCGCAAAACTCCGGCGTCGTCCAGCTTTCTCCAAGCAACCCGCTTGCCTGAAGCGTTTGCCTCAAGCCGATGGCAGCAGAATGTACCAGCTTGCCCACAATCATCGACGTGCGCGAGGCGACGGTAGGCCCTGAGTTGGGAACAATACCCGTATCAGGCGGCGCCATCTCCACCGCATCGTAGTCGATGCCAAGAGACTCAGCGGCAATCTGGCAGAGAATGGTATTTGTGCCCTGGCCGAATTCAGTGCTCGAAACCAGCACGCGCAGCTTTCCCTCTGCCGTTGCGTCCATGCCTGCTACTGAATTCAGATACCGCTCGCCCGAGCCGGTAAATCCCGAACCATGCAGAAATGCGGCAATGCCGATTCCCTTCTTTTTCTTCGCCCGGATGTTTTCGCGGCTGAAGCGTTCCCGCTTTGCACTGTAACCGGAAATCGTAAGTGCACGTGCAAGCAGGTGTTCAAGATTAACGTCTTCGCTGATCTTCTGTCCCGTAGCCGTGGCCAACCCAGGACGTAGAAAGTTTCTGCGGCGCAGTTCCTCCGGAGACATGCCAATCGCACTTGCCACACGATCCATGTGCCGTTCCATCGCGAACAGACTTTGCGGAGCCCCGAAGCCGCGAAAGGCTCCATGCGGAGGACAATTCGTCGCCAATGCTTTCGAGCGCACGCGGATATTCGGCCAGTAATACGCACCGCCAGCATGGATGGTTCCCCGCGAAAGTACTGTGGCAGACAGCGTCGAATACGCGCCGCCATCGGTCGTGAAATCGATATCGGCAGCAAGCAGCTTGCCCTCTTTTGTCACTGCTGTGCGAATGCGCGTGCGTGATGGATGCCGCTTGGTAGTGGCCACCATGTCTTCCATCCGGTCATACATGATCTTCACCGGACGTCCCGACTTCATCGCCAGCAGCGCCGCGTGCGCTCCAATCATTGACGGATAATCTTCCTTACCGCCGAAGGCTCCACCCGTCTCCACCTGAATGATGCGAACTTTGTCTTCCGGTAATCCTGTGAGGCAGACAAGCGATTTGTGCGCATAAAATGGACACTGCATCGAGCCCCAGATCGTCAGCCCTTCATCCGGTGTGTATGCAGCAATCGCACCATTGTTATCGATGTATAGATGTTCCTGCGCGCCGGTCGTGTACTCGCCTTCAACGATGAAATCCGCCTGATCCCAAGCCGCGTCTACATTCCCATTGTCGATAAGAAATTTCTTGAAGACGTTATCTGCACCCCAGACAATTACATCTCCACGCTCGCTCTCTTCCATGGAATGAACGGACGGCAACACCTCATATTCGATGCGTACAGCAGCAACCGCTTTTGGAAGTAGGTGGCGATCCGGATGCGCAAGCAACAGAATCGGCTCTTCCGGATGGTTGACTCGGTCGGCGGCCAGGCACGGCCAGTCTTTGTTGATCAGCGCAATAGCATTCTCGCCCGGGATATCTTTCGCGCTGACGACGATGAACTCGTCCCAGATAACACCCTCGCCGAATTCAATCTTCTGTATCCGTCCACGAGCGATGCTGCTGCGCACCGTAGCGCCGAAGATCATGCCGGGAAAGGAGATGTCATCGATATAGCGAGCCGAGCCGCGCACCTTGGCCACGCCTTCTTTGCGAAGCGCCGGTGTCCCGACTATCCGCTCCTTCCCCAAATACTCTCCGATGCTGGGCGGCTCTCCAGGTCTTGAGAAAGAGCGGAAAGCCTCCACTGAAATTTCCTTATGGTACTACGGGCAAGCCACAATCCCAAGGTGCCCCGGCATGTCATTCCGCAAGATATTTGATTTCAGCGAACTTCCACGCCTTCGCGCACACCGGGAAACGAGCCGTTTTCAAAAACACATTTTCCCCGCAGCCAGGTTGATACAACTTTCCCACGCAACTTTTCGCCGACATACGGTGAGATGGCATGCCGCGTATGCAGCACATCATTGGTGATTTCTATCTCCGCATCCGGATCGAAGATGACAAAATCCGCATCGCGGCCTTCAGCAATCGCACCTTTACGGTGTTCGATACCTGCCAGAGCAGCGGGCTTCGCGTTCATCCAGCGCGCAAGGTCGCAGAGCGAAAATCCGCGGCTGATCATGCCGCTCCAGACAACCGGCAACGCAACCGAAAGGCTGGCGATACCGCCCCATGCGTTTTGAAAGTTCCCTTCATCCGGCCGCTTCCATACGGGCGGGCAGGGCGAATGATCTGTCGCAATCAAATCGATGACGCCTTCGCGCAGCGCCTCCCATAAGGCCTCGCGGTTCGCTGCGCTGCGAATCGGAGGCGCGCATTTGTGCAGTGTGCTGCCATCAGGAATCGTCTCTGCCGCAAAGTGAAGATAGTGCGGGCACGTCTCCACCGTCACCAGAAGACCTTTCTCTCGCGCTCTCCGCAGATCAGGAAGAGCCTTCGCCGTCGCCAGATGAACGATGTGCAGCCTGAACCCGTATTCCTCGCACAAACGCAGCATCAGCCGAATCGCTTCGACCTCGGCTTCATCCGGGCGCGAAGCCAGCCAGGATGCATACCGCCGCCAGTCCGCCTGCGCCAGAGTTGCTGCTGCCGACTCCAGTGGTCCAGGCAGCTCTGCATGGGTCAGCAACGGAAGTCCTGTCCGCGCAATGTGCGGAGCAGCAACATGCAGTTCCGCTTCATCCACGCGCGCAAAGCCATCGATGCCGGGCTCGGCAAGAAAGCACTTGAAGCCGCGAACTCCGTCAGCGGCCAGCGGTTCCAGGTGCAGAGCGTTGTACTCGGAGACGCCGCCCCACGCACACCAGTCCACCGTGCATTTGTCTTTTGCTGCGGCACGCTTCTCTTCAAGCGCGTCCACAGTTGTCGTCGCAGGCAGGCAATTCAGCGGCATATCGATCAGCGTCGTAAAGCCGCCAGCCGCAGCCGCGCGGGTTGCCGTCTCAAAGCCTTCCCACTCGCTCCTGCCCGGCTCATTGATATGTGTGTGCGCATCGACAAGTCCGGGAAGCAGCACATAGCCACCGCAATCTACGATCGTGCAATCCAATGGAACCGCCGCTGCATCGAGCAATCCGGTGATCGTTCCCTCTTCGACCATCACTGCAGCCGAACAAATACCACCGGGCATCACAACACGCTGCGAGATAAATGCCTGCGCCATGCTGTCGATCTTCTCACCACTTGTATGAAAAGAAAGCCGCAAAATATGCGTCCTGCATAACCAAATCACTACTGCAATCGGCCTAATGCACTAACCCAATTCGCTTCACCAGGCTCTCAAACCGCTGGTCCGACCGGATCGAATCGTAGGCTGGATCGACTCTCATATATGTCGTAAAAGGAGTCCGCGCCTCATAATTGCGCCCTAACCATTCCAGCGCCAGATCCCTCTTGCCGAGCCGTGCATACACCTGCGGAATATCAAATTCTGCGATATTCCGCCCGTTTTTTTCGTTCGCCTTTTGAATCTCCTCCCAGAAGCCGGTCGGCCCTTTTGCCGCAAAAGCATTGGTCAACGCAACCTTGTTCGCGGCCGCCCATTTCGAGCGATCGCCGCCTTCCAACAGCCTCGCCGTAGTGATCTCGGCAATGGCATCCGGATACTGGCCGCGCTGCGAGTAGAGCCATGCAAGCCAATAATGTGTGATGTAGAAGTCGGGATAAAGCTCGACCGCCTTCTTGTACTGCTCCAGGGCTTTGTCATATTGACGCGCGTAGAAGTAGTCGAGCCCGACATATCCGGTGTAGAGCGGAGATCGCGGGTCAAGTTCAAGAGCCTTCTTCATCTCGGCGACGGCCCGTTCCGAATCGCCCATCGGGTTCAGATAATAGGCAGAAAACAAGTAGTGGGCGGATGCACTGTTGGGGTTCAATGCTATCGCCCGCTCGAATTCCTTGTCGGCTTCCTGCCAGTCAAACTCGAAGTCCGCTTTTTCGGCTCCCAGTGCCGCGTGGGCATCTGCGAGTTCATTGTCCAGCTCCAGAGCCCTCGTTGCTGCAGAAGACGCCTTCGGTAAGAAATACTCCGGCGAAAAAACCGACAGTGCAAGGTATGCATTTGCCATCCCGGCGTACGCAGGCGCAAAACCGGGATCTTCCTGGGCAGCTTTTTCGAATAATTCGACGCTCTTGCTCTCATCGTCGTAAGTGCGCTTGTTGAGAAAGAAAAGCGCCTGTAGATAGTCTTCGTAAGATTCGGCATTCAGCCTGCGGTTTTTAGCCAGACGAGGACCGCTTTTGGGCTCAAGTTCGATGCGAACCTGCTGCGCAATGGCCGTGCCCAGTTCATTCTGCAGCGCTAGCAGGCCTGTGACCTCACGCTCGTAAGTGTGTGCCCACAGGTGCGTCTGATCGTTCACGCGAATCAACTGAGCACTCACCCGTACCCTTCCGTTCTCTCGTCGAACGCTTCCTTCCAGAATGTAGCCGGCCCCGAGTTCATCACCTATCCGGGCGATGGTCTTGTCCGTATGCTTATATGCCATCGCGGAGGTGCGCGCGATGACGCCTAGCATCTGTGGATTTAATTCGCCGAGGTCGGTGATGGTTTCCTCTGTCAGCCCGTCGCTGAAATATTCCTGCGCAGGATCGTTGCTCAGATTCTGAAACGGAAGTACGACCAGCATCTTCCTGCGACCGGAATCCATTGGCCCCATTGCGAGCCGTCTCTCGCGCGCAGCATGAAGCCACCATCCCGCCGCTACCAAGAGAGCCAGAGCAATGACTGCAAATCCTGTCCAGGCGGCTCTCTTCGAAGAACCGGGATGGGATGGAACAACGCCGGGCGGAAGCTCCGCGACCTGCGCTCCAGTGTCCACCTCAGCCTGGGATACAAATCGCACGCTTTCCGCAAAGCGATACCCGCGGCCAGGAATGGTCAGGATGTATCGATGATCTTGAGGAGTTTCACCGAGCGCTTTGCGCAAAACGGAGATGTGCTGCGTAAGGTTTGACTCTTCGACAAAGCTGTCCGGCCAGAGGGCCTGCATCAGCTCATCTTTCGAAACGACCTTCCCGCTGCGCTCGATAAGAACCTGCAGCATCTCAAAAGCTTTCGAAGTAAGGTTCACTGGCTCGCCATCCCGCCACAGGATCTTTCTCGCGGGATCCATTCGGAATTGGCCGAACTCGTAAAAGCCCTTCGAGTCTATTCCCATCGCCTCCGCCAGCGGATCAGAATCTTGCCATTGTCCTGTACGCAGACGGCAGACGCAATCCATTCATTCCTTACGGCCAGATCAGTCGACAGAATTCTGATTATCAACCTGTCTACTGCTTCTGTCTCCCGACGAGCGGAGTTCCCAAACCTCGGCAAAACCATGCGTTACGGAGCAATTCATAACTTTTCAGAAGAATTGAGGTTCCCGTTGAGGACTCAACTGCGGTTAGTCGGGAAGATGGAGGTCAAATCCACCTGTCCGCGAAAGATCTTCCGCGAACAGGAAGTTTACGGAGAGCCCCATGAAGTTTAGATTCCAGACTTCCACCGTAGTCCTCGGCCTGCTGGCTGCCTTCGCGGCATCCGCGCAATCTCAACGCTACACAGTCTCCGACCTCGGCACCTTGCCGGGCGGATCTTTCAGCCAGGCGACTTTCGTGAACAGCCGTGGTCTCGTTACGGGCATCGCTACTCTGCCGGACGGAACCCAGCACGCTGTCGTCTGGTACCGCGGTTCGATTCTCGATATCGCCAGGCATAGTCCTTCCGGCATAAACAGCGGAGCATTCGCTGTCAACGATTGGGGACAGGTCCTTGTCCAGGCGGAAACCACATCAAGCGATCCCAATAACGAGAATTTCTGCACCTACTTCACCGGTCTTGCATGCCGGGCATTCGTCTGGCAAAACGGAGTGACGACTCTTCTGCCCACGCTCGGAGGCACCAATGCATCCCCCAGCATGATCAACAATCGCGGCCAGATCGTCGGTATCGCCGAAAACAGCGTGGTTGATCCATCTTGCCCAGGTCAACCCGCAGTCACCGGAAGCGGTCCCTCGACGCTTGATTTCGAGGCCGTCCTTTGGGCAGGCGGTCCACACCAGGTTCGCAAACTTCATCCGTTGCATGGCGACAGCGTCGGAATGGCGTTCTGGATCAATGAGGTGGGACAGGCAGTGGGAGGATCGGGTTCCTGCGCTGACAGCATCCTCCCGGGCCCCGCAGTCACGCCTCATGCGGTGCTTTGGGAAAACGGCACAGTAACCGACATGGGCAATCTTGGCGGGACTGTGAATACTAGCGTTCCCGGAATCGGAACAATTGCTCTCTCGATCAATAACCGCGGGCAGGCCGTTGGAGCGGCGGCTCTCGCCGGCAACACGGCAGGGCATGCCTTTCTATGGTCCAAAAAACTTGGCCACATGTTCGACCTCGGCACGATTTCGGGAGACGTCGTCAGCGCAGCGCTCAGCATCAACGATCGAGGCCATGTCGTTGGCCTCTCGTCGGATGCAGATGGAAATCCACGCGCGTTTCTCTTCCGTGGCGGCACGATGAAGGACCTGAACTCCCTCGTCCCTCCCGGCTCTATCTACATGCTCATTCCTTACGCGATCAACAGTAATGGGCAGGTTGCCGGATTTGGGGTGACGAGCAGCGGCGAGATTCACGGTTTTCTGGCGTCGCCATGCAGGGTGGATACGGCAGACGACGCCTGGTGCCGGGATGAATGGCATGACGAAGCCGGCGAACGCCCCAGGCCATTCTTGACTCAAGATTCCCGGGAAAGGATTCACCACACTATGCACGCCGGAGTGCTTGGCCGGTTCGTTGGACAACCGTGACCAGTTCGCCCGAGCCTGAACGATCAATTCCGAAAGCCTTACTGTGTGCGAGATCGGGAGGCAGATATTGCCCCCCGATCTTGTCAGGGCTGCGAGAATCCTGCAGCTAAGCTGTTCGACTGATTTCGCGAGTCGTTATCCCAGAAGGGCCGGGTGACGAAAGTCTCCTGATCTGGACCTTGAATTGTCATCCGGAGCCGGGGCGAAGGATCTGTTTTTCTTTTCGGTCAGCGAAAATGTGCGCGGAGCCAGGAAAAAGCAGATCCCTCGGCGAACTATTCCGAGCGCAGCGCTTCCACTGCATTCACCCGTGCCGCGCGCGCTGCCGGCACAGCCGAAGCGATCACTGCTGCGGCCAGAATGACGAACGCCGACGCAACAAAAGCCAGCATGCCCGGCAGATGCGCCTCCGCCACGTACCTGCCGACGCCGCGCGCGAAGGCAATGCCAAACACGACGCCCGCGCCCACTCCGATCCCGGCAATCGTCAGGCCCTGCAACAGGACGTCGGTCAGAATGTTCCGCGGCTGCGCGCCGAGTGCCATGCGGATTCCGAACTCGCGCGTGCGCCCGCTCACGGAAAACGCAAGCACACCTGCTACACCGACCACAGAGATCAGGAGTGCCACTGCTGCGAATCCTCCGAACACCACCGCATTCAGCCGGTCCGGCGTCAGTACCTCCGCGCGAATGTCCTTCAGGGTGCTCGCTCGCTCCACCGGCTGTTCCGCAGAGATCTCGTGAACTGTTCGCATAATGGCAGGAGCCAGAGTGTATGGATCCTGCTCCGCGCGCACAAAGAGCCGCCCCTGCCATCCCTCCTGATCGGTCGGCTGGTACACCGTCATGGCCGGCGACGGAATGATGTTCTCATCATCCAGATCGGGCACCACCCCGACGATCCGCCTCGGCTCCAGGCTGATGCCGATAAACTTCATCACGCCGTCGGTCCAACGCAGCTCACGGTTCAACGCATCCTGGCCGGGGAACAGGGTCTGTGCGAGGCTCTGGCTCACGATCACCACCCGTTCCGAACCGTTCTTGTCCGCGTCCCTGAAATCGCGTCCCTCCAGGATCGGCAGGCCGAGCGTTTCAAAGTAACCAGGCGAGACCGACCGGAATTTTGCGCGCCAGTCGTCGAGCGCGTTCTTTCGCGTCGCTCCCTGGGCCGCAAAGGCGAAGCTGATATCCAGCCCCTGATCGTCGCGCCACGGAACGCTGAAGCCTGTCGACACATGAACCACTCCGGGCAGAGCGCTTACCCTGCGCAGGACCTCGTGGTAGAAGTCCTGAACCTGCTCCGGGGTCCGCCCATACGACATCACCGGCAGATTCACTGCCAGCACCCGCGCGGTGTCAAATGGCGGCTGCGTTTTCTCGAGCGCATACAGAGTCCGCATCAGGACTGCCGCACCAGTGAGCAACAGGAACGAGGCCGTGATTTGCATAACGGCGAAGATGCGCAGCCGCCGGCTGCTGCTGCCTGTCACCCTTGTTCCGCCGCTGGTGAGCACCGCGGCCAACGGCGCGCTTCCTGAAGGCAGCCGCGGAATGAGCGCCAGGAACACCGCAGCCGTCAGCGCCAGCGCAATGCCAAACCATACCAGGCTGAAGTCAAGCTTCAGCCCCTCGGCGCGCACCGAGAAGCGCGCTGCATACCGCCCCAGCACCGCCACCATCGGCCAGGCGAGGATCAACGCTGCGACGACTCCACTGCCGCACAGGACTAGACTTTCCGCCAGCAGCGAACGCCGCAACGCCGCGGCATTGGCGCCAAGCGCCGAGCGCACGGCCAGTTCCGATTCGCGGCGAACTGTTCGCGCGAGCACCAGATTGGCCACATTCGAGCACGCAATCACAAACAGCAATCCCGAGGCCGCAAACAGTATCCACAAAACCGCATTGGCGCGCGAATTGATCTGGTCGTGCATCCGCGTTACATCAATCCTGTAGTGGTCCGCGGACCTGTAAACCTCCGGATGCGCGGCCGTGATCGCCGCATAGCGCGTGCTCAGCTCCGATCGCGCACCCTCGAGAGTCGCTCCCGGTGCAAGCCGCGCGAAGACCTCCGTCATCCGGTGCTCACGGCCGGTCACCATGGTGGCGGACAAATGGTGCGGGCTGGTCACCACATTGGCGATAATCTCTGTTGCCACCGGATACGGCACCGACGGTTCCAGAACCCCCACGATCGTCGCCTGACGCGCCCCGGTGCCGCTCTCCAGCCGCACCGTCTTTCCAATCACGCTCGGGTCCGAGTGCAGCGCCTCGCTCCAGAATCGATACGTCAACACGATCGCCCCCGCCGCATTGGGTCCGTCGTCGGAGGACGTCAGCAGCCGCCCCAGCACCGGGCGTAGCCCCATCACTTCGAAGTAATGGCCGTCCACCACACCGGCGGGAATCTCGCGCGGAGTGCCGAGCCCGACGATGGTGAAGTCGATCGACGAAAACGTCCCCAGATCCGTGATCGTCTTCAGCCCTTTGCCCAGGTCATCTATCTCAGGAACTGAGAATGTTGTGTTCACAATGCCCATACCCGGAGCGCTCTGTCGAACGTAGAGCAGACGATCTTCGTCCCGGTTCGCAAGCGGACGCAGCAACACCGCGCGTATCACACTGAATAGAGCGGCGTTGGCGCCGATGCCCAGAGCCAGCGTCAGGGCGACGGTGATCCATAGCGCACGCACGCGCCACAGCGATCGGACTGCAATCTTGAGATCACGAAAGAATGACATAGCGGTCCTCACTGGCTGCCCCGCGGTTCTCTCCAGTCGTCGCAACCACCTCTAAATTACCCTTCGGTCCTCGCGGCAGTTGCTGAGGTCTTTGTCCTGTTCCTGGTTGCTGGGGCGCTTGACAATGTACGTTGATATCAACATAGTTGAGAAGATGTCAAGAGCTAATTCAGTTCCGTTCGAAACTACGCTGCGCGTTCGCGATTGCTGTCTTTGTCTACATGTGCAGCGGGCGGCGCGCGCTTTGGCTCGCCGTTTCGATGAGGCGCTTCGCCCCGTCGGCCTGACCAACGGTCAGTTTTCCCTCATGATGTCGCTCAACCGCCCTGAGCCGCCAGGCATAGCATCCGTCGCAACTCTCCTCGCCATGGATCGCACCACGCTCACCGCCGCGCTCAAACCGCTCGAGAGGCGCGGACTGGTCACCGTCGCCAAAGACCCCTCCGACCGGCGTGGCCGCCGGCTGAGCTTGACCCCGGAGGGAAGAACTGTGCTCGCGTCCGCCGTCCCGATCTGGGAGCAGGGGCACCGTGAGGTTGAAGCGCTGCTCAAAGATGTCGATCCCGATCGCCTCAGGAACAGCCTGCGCCTGCTGTCCTGATCGTTCTATTTCATTCCTCAATTGCACTTATGTGGTTTGTTCCCGAGTGATCACGCCGCCCTTCTGACCACTGAACGCTGCCTCGGATGTCATGTTAGTTTTTGTGGGCGAATGACCCAAATTAAAGCATTGGCCACCGAGCTATTCGCTGCGGCGTGCATTGCCTCTCAAGGTATCGTTTATGTATCGGATCTCAGGAAGACTTGGCATACATCGGCATACATCATGGAGGCGAGACTCAGATATTAAAAGGAGCCCACAACGTTATCACTCACTCTTTTTCTGGTGTGGTGCTAGATCAGAGAGTCGGTCTGGCACGGTTCTCTATGCCAAAACACCCCTACAAAAATAAAAAGTGCCACAAATATGTGGCACGCTGGCGTCTACATTGGCTTTGCACAGCCCAGATCCTATGGCGGAGAGAGAGGGATTCCGCAATTGCTCCATGTAAGCAATTGATTCTATTAACATCATTAATACGTTGACTGGCGGTAGACATGCATTTAACCTTTGCAGGGAGGTTTTAGCATGTTGGCTTCAGTGGGAGAGCGGTCGGTGAGCGTGGTTGTGCGCGTGAAGCGTGACGGCAAATGGACCCGGCTGCAGGCTGCATATGGGCGCAATGGACGCATACGACCAGGATATGCTCAGGTCGGTGAAAAACAGCAGCAGTTCGACAGCATTGTATATGAGATCAGGACATACGAATCAAGGCAAGCTAAGTACAAGACCGTGGGGCGCAACGCTGCCGATGCCGAAGCGGAACGACAGCGCCTTGAAAAAGAGTTCCTTGCCAGAGCGGTTGCCAAGGACGCCGGTCTGAAGATCGAGCAGAAGCAGGAGCGAAAGACACTGCGCCAGTCAGCCGATGACTATATCGAGGATTGCAGGGATCGAGGTGCCGAGGAGGCGACCGCTAAGGCACAATTGGTCTGCAATGAATTCCTGAAAACGATCAAGAAAACCTACCTTGACGAAATTGAGCGCAAGGACATCCTCAAGTTCCATGCCGCGTTACGCAAACGCGGCTGTGGGGATCGAACGATTCACGATAAGCACAACCGGGTGAAGTCATGGTTCCTTTTCGAGAAACAGGATGCCAAAGCGATACTGCCGCCATCCCCGAAATACGATAAGAAGCTGCCTACCATTTACACACGCGACGAGATCAGTTCCATTCTTGCGGCTGCCGAACCTAAAGAAAGGCTTGCTTACCTGTTAGCTCTCAAATGCGGTCTGCGTGAGCAGGAACTGTGCCACCTGGAATACAGCGATATCGATGAGGAATTGATGACTCTCCGTGTTCGGTCGAAATCTGCCTATGGCTTCCGGGTGAAGGACTCTGAGGAACGGGACATCACGCTGACTGACGACGTGCTGGCTGCACTCAAGGAACGCCATGAAAAACATCCAAAAGATACGCTCGTACTCCCATCTTCTACTGGAAACGTAGACCGGAAGATGCTGCGTACTCTCAAGCAAACGGCCAAACGAGAGAATTTGAACTGCAAGCGGTGCGAAGGATGCAGGAACGAGAACAACGAGTGCCAGCACTGGACGCTCCACAAGTTCCGCCGGTCATACGCCACGACGCTGCTTAGAAACGGTGTAGATCTTCGGACAGTGCAACATTTGATGGGCCATGCGGATTTGGCGTCGACGACGAGGTACCTGCGGCCAGCCAGCGCCGAGGAAGCAAGAGCAAAGATTAACGCAGTTGACTGGTAGCATCAGATGCCGTAATCGCTCACTGCCATACCGGGTGAACCGAGGAAAGAGCGACGAAAGCCGCTCAACGATTAGCGACTTTTTACCGAGGCTCATAGCTCAGCCAGCAACAAACGAATCAATTTCGCTCGATATTACTGGTTACTCACCAGGTACCGACAATTCGTGTGGTTGCGAGTTGTGCCTAAAGTCGTGAATATCGGTACATGCGCAATCTTCGAATGTCTCTTGATCATCTCGGATCCGGCAAGGGCCTCATGGAAATCCGAAGAACTCTTGGGCCTTCACGCGAGCAACTTGCAGAGATACTCCATTACAGTGTCCGAACGATTGAACGGCACGAGAGAGGTCATGGTCCGATCCTTGAGACCTTATCTAGCATGGCGCACAAGTTCAACCTGAACATCAGTTTGTCCATCGAGGGCATTCAGCAAAGGCCGTTTGCCGTTGCGGTTTCAAATCCAAATGCTAGTACCGGATGTACGACCTTGTGTATCTGTCTAGCCGGATTTCTCGCGAAACTCGGTAAGAGAGTCAGAGTTCTTTTCGGACCCGGTCAAACAGACTTTCACGAGATCTTAAAGCAACGGTCCGACAAGTTTCCCACAATCGACTCCACTGCGCTCTCCGATTTTAAGGAACTCCCAGTGGCCATGCGGGTGGGAGGTTCATACGACGTGATATTGGTCGATTGCCCGCGGATTGATTACGGCTATAGCGAAGAAAACTGGGAGCGGAGCAACATAGCATTTCTCGAAACAGTTCGGGATTCTGTCGATTTGGTACTAGTTCCTCTGAGATACAACTACCCAATTCTGAAGCATGCTTGCCATCCGTGCTTTTATCGCGATTTTACGAGGTTATTTCTGCGGGATCCAGGTCCAAGGCTGCTGCTTATCATGAACAAGTTCATTTCACGGATGAAGGTTATCGCCGCAACGAATGGGGGCCTCTCGGCCAGGCATTTGAGACAGATGTGAACAAGTTTCTGGGCACGTTGAGCAGCTCGAAGGTTTCGCTAGCTCAGACCAAGATCGGAAATCGCGAAGCATATACATTCGTCGGTTTCGATGCAAAGGCCGGTTTCGACCCAAACGCGCGGGACTGGAAGAAAGACGGATCGACTCCACATGATGTGGGAACCTCCAGGAGCCACGTAGGTGCGAGAAAGGAAATCGAAGCGCTTTGGACAGAGATAGCTGATATGGTTCCTGGTTCACGTATTTCTCCGATGTCCTGATCCGGGAAGGCGGTAGATGCGTTCACGGGAAGAAATCAGCAGTTAGAGCGTAATAGCATTCAACTGTTTCACAACATCCGAATGCTGAGCGAGAATGAAGTCTCCAAGTTTGAGCTGAATGCGGCCATCGAGCGCCTCATTGAAAGTTCCGGAAACGATGCCGGCGCCGGGGAGATGCTCGTCTCTTATGCAATCTCGATACAGTCTGATTCCAGTGCCTCTATGGACATCTCGACGCATTCGAGCGGTGGAAGTTTGTCCGGAGCAACTCCGGAAAGTGGCACGATCAAGATCGAGCTTGATTCCAAGCACAAGCGAGAGTGGTTGTTCGGAGAGAATTCGAAGCGGGTGGGCTACTACAAGTTATCTCGCCAAACAACCAAGCAGTTCTTTCACGGAGTCAAAGAAGAACGAATCCTTGTGACGCATTTCTGGAAAGCGGACGCGGGCACGAAGTCTGACACTGAAGACGGTGAAGCGTGGTGTCTCTCGTGTAATTCGAAGATGGAACCACTCTGGTTTGGCCAAGTCGCCTCGCGGCAACTGCTCCATGTGGGACCGTTCTCGCTAATACTTCGGGAAGTTCGTGAGACTTGGGGTCGGGATGTAGGCCCCACCCATCCTCAAGATATACGGATAAGGGCTCAATTCGATCTCTGATCAAGTCTCTTAGTGCGTAAGTTAACACAGTTTAAATAAAAGATCACATTCCCTGAGCTTTCCCTCGTTGTCTTGATTGGGACTCCCGGTTGTACAAGTCCACATTCGGTCGCAAACATTTCTTGCCGACTCGGATCCCATCCTCGGAGTTCTGTCGCGGACTTGTGTCTGACGATGGAACAACCAGGACTGCTACCAAAGATGCATTAGAATTGGTCCACTTCATTACGAGAAAGAGCTTAGGCGAAGCTGCGACCAAGTCTGAGCCACTCTATTGAATTTTCTGGATACAGCTCCGGGATCGCAATGGCCCAATTTCGCGTGAACCCACGCCTATCAGATTGCAGGCGTGAATATCCTGCAAATCAATTGCGAGGAAACTGGACATGCGAAATATAGAATACAAGACCCTTTCGTATTTGCGTATTACTGTCTTAACCGTTCTGGTAATCTCGGCGATTCGAAGCTACGCACAGCAATACGTAGGCATTCGGACAGCTGACTTTAACTTCTACGCGGCTGCTCAACAGCAGAATGAATGGTGCTGGGCAGCCTCGATTCAGATGATCCTCAACTATTACGGCATACCCGCTACACAGCAAGAGATAGTTACGCGAACCTATGGGATCCCAGTCGACCAGCCTGGAAGCGATGCTGCGATCAACGGGGCACTAAATGGCTGGGGGCGTACGGTCGAGGGACAAATCCGCACCATTCATTCAGCGAACGGTCAAGGTCTTCCAACTCCGGACGCTCTATTGAATGAACTTAACCAGCAACATCCAATCCTGATTGCTTTTGCTACTGGGCCCAGCAGTGGCCATGCTGTGGTCGTCACGGCCGCCAGTTATATCCCCACACCAAATGGGCCGCAGATCATATCACTGGTCATCAGAGACCCTTGGCCGAGCCCGTTCACAATGGCGACAGACGGCAGAGTCGAAATCGCTGGACCTAACCTGGCGATGTTTGCCCAGACTGTACGTGCTTATTGGCTCGTAACTGTCAGCTAAGCGCCCTCCCTGTCGAAGGGTTAGGGGCACGTTCTGATGTTGTCGGGGAGTTCTACGATTGAACTCCCTTTTAACAAGCATCGGCATGTGTTTTTCGGGGAGAGGGAAGTCTCTCTCGAACATTCTTTGGACGGAGAACCATAGTCTCGAGAGACGGTCTAAGTGCGCCATACTTCGGATCGTTGACGTGGCCAGAACTCAAAGAAAGTGGCAGGAATTGTTAATTCAGTCAAGAGACCTAACTGGCTGGTCTGAAATCAAGGCGACATCAGAAAATCGAGTGTTCCCACATAATCGCTAGGACCTTACCCGACGGAGACCAAGCGAAATCTGAGATTGGATCCTTAAACCAACTAGTCAGCAAATGAGATGCTGATCCGTCAATTGGCTGCAAAGTTAAAGCGAATCCTGTTTTTGTTGTTCAACAAATGTCAGAGCGCGTCCATCAAGCGTGAACTGTAGAAGCGTATCTCGGGGATAGTTTGGGAGAGGAACGTCACCCACAATTTTGCGATCATCGAGATCTATCACCCTGGCTGCTGGACTACTTGCATTATTCAAGATATAGGCTGCGATCTTACCGTTAGAAGAATAGAAAACATTGGCGACGCGCGATATCTGGCATCAACTTGCGGGGTTTCCACCATCAAGCGATACACTCCAGATCAACGAAGCGAAACTTTCAGGGAAGCAAAACGATAATGGTTGCAATAAAATGAAGTGGCACGCGTCGTTGTGCAACCGTAGGGACCAGGGGCTAAACACTCCCAGTCCCTATTCTTACTTAATAATGCGTCGATAACGCGTCTTCTACGGTTTTATCGAAGTTGTTCGGTCCGGAAATCACCTGTTCGAGAGCCTGAAATATGCAACCGTAATAACTAAGCGATGGCGGAAGTAGCCCAAGCATGAACCAGAACAAGCAGGCGCCACTCGCGGGGGGACGGCAGGCGTCAGTTCATTACCCGCGAACTGTTCAGGCGCCATGTAATCGGGAGTGCCGGCAATAGCGCCCGACGCTATTGATACCGTCAGGGTCGCAGACACGGGTTTCGAGAACTCACGCGCAAGACCGAAGTCCATCAGGACAGCGCAGATGCCCCCATTGCGCGAGGAAAGCATGATATTGCGACTCTTCAGATCGCGGTGAATGATTCCGGCTTCGTGAATTGTATGCAGACCATCGCACATTTGAAGGGCGATGAGTCGTGTCTCTTGCCATGGGAGGGGGCCATCTTTGTCAATCTTGTCGGCGAGAGTCATCCCTTCGAGGAGTTCCATTGTCAAGAAGGCTCTTTGCGGCTCTTTTGTGGAAGCCGGAATGACGAACAGCTCGTGGATACGACAAACATGCTGGCCGCTGATCTTCCGTGCGACCTGAACCTCCTTTCTGAACCGCGCAAGCGTATCCGGGCTTCCCGCGACTTCTGGACGGATGGTTTTGAGCGCAATTCGCCCCAGTTCAAGATCCAGAGCTTCATAGACTTCTCCCATGCCGCCGGTGCCCAGGTGGCGTACGATCTTGAAGCGCTCTAACACTAGCTCGCCGATAGAAAAGGTCTTAGTGCATTGGGGAAATAAGTTTCCAAAGCTGACAATTGGAGAGTCACTACTTCCAGTAGGCTCGGCACTGGCCTCCAGAAGCGCAGTGAGCTCCCCTCTCAATTGGCTGTCATTGCCGCATGCCTCGTCCACGAACTTGGCACGATCAGCCTCTGGCATCTCAACGACCGCGTCATAAAGCGGCTTTAGACGTTTCCAGAGTTCCGGAGTCATGGCTGTTTTGAGAGCTCGTTTTTCAGCCATGCGCGCGCCATGTTCCAGTCGCGCTTTGCCGTCCGCTCTGAGATGTGAAGAACCAAGGCAATCTCTTCGAAAGATAAACCTCCAAAGAAATGGAGCTCTACCAGGCGTCCCTGGCGAGGATCAAAAACCGTCAAGCGTTCTAGAGCCTCGTGAAGAGCAAGTACATCAATGGAATGGTTGTGTACCGGAAGAAGAGCCTCATCTAACGTGACCTGATGCTGGATCCCTCCTCGCTTGCCGGCACGGCGCGCACGGGCATGATCTACGAGAATATGCCGCATTAGCTGAGAAGCTGTGGCGAAGAAGTGAGCCCGGCTTTGCCACGAAACCCCAGGCTGCTGAACGAGGCGTGTGTAAGCTTCGTGGGCAAGTGCCGTGGGCTGTAATGTGTGGTTCCCCCGCTCGTGTCGCATATAACGACCCGCAACCCGACGCAATTCGTCATAGATTTGTCGAATTAGACGTGCTTCAACCTCTTGGTTGCCATCGCCTAATTGGGAGAGTAGGGCGGTAATCGAGTTGTCTGAGTCCCCGGACTCGGGTCGGAAAGTCGCCATACGTTCGGCTCCGATTGTCGAGGATTATAGCCCGACTTAAGGCATTAGAGTCAGTGGGAATCAGAAAGTTGCATCAAGGTTTAGCGATCATGCGAAAACTGAAGATTGGCAATCCACCCACTTGCGATTTCGGAATCGGTATGGGGCCATCTACTATCAGCATTCACTGCAATCTGGGCGCGGGCGTGTGTTGGAAGAAGGTCAGAAGGACGAGGCGGGAGATTCTGGCCTCGTCCTTCTGACCGGAACTTTCCTTGGCTTTAGTGTGAGAGCTGATGCAATTCACATCCTAGGAGCCTATCAGGTGTGATATTCCACGTTCGATCGCTATGAATGGTGATCTGACGAATACATTCATCGCCATCCTCATCGACGAGCTTCATGTCGTAGTCGCAGGAATCCACTCGGCGAATGTTCAGTAGTTGACCGGATCGAAGGACATCGTCATCTAGAAGATCACGTCCCCAGAAGCTACTACGAGTTGGAGAAAGATGAACTTCGTAAATGTCATATCCGGAGTTGTTCTCAAGTTGGAGCGTATGCTGATCCTGAGCATGCCCCACAAAACCGGTTATCGCAAGCATCAAGAGCAGACCGAAAGCCGTGGCGAATTTGCGTGACGTATGGTGCATTACCGTTCTCCTTGCTGAATTGCAGGTATTGGAACGCCTGCAATCCGGAGAGCGGAAGAATCAGTAAAAACGGGCCAAGAAACTGTTGACTGCTTCTTAAGTTCAAAGAGGCGTCGGCTGGGATTCGCGACGCGCTGCTATCTTGATATGCTAAAACATCTAAGCGCTGGCTCCCTTTCCAGAACTAGATCTCTGTATAGCAAATAGGGGAATGTTTGGTAGAGGTGGTTTTTCGAGTCGTCGGCGCCCGACCGAGCCCTGCCAACTATAGCCGAGTCACGCGGGGGTACCCGCATCGACTTATAGCCGGCGCGTCTTTTAAGCTCGAAGCAGTCGCGGATCATATTGAAATGGTTCGGCCTCGAGAGTCTTGATCAGTCGAAAGTCCGGATGAGCCGGATTCAACAACCAGTTGTTTTCAGTAGTCGCCAGAGCCGATGGCACGATTAGCACTGCGGCCTCTGCTTTCTTCACAAAGTTTGCACCAAGATCAGCAAGAAAGGCTGGCGCCGGATACGTTCGCCAGCCCTGCGGAAGATCTTCGACGCGATATTGTGTGCGGCTTACCTCATCCGGTATCTCCGCTTTAGCGAGCATAAGGTCCTTCGGAGGCCGATCAGGATCGATATGCACCAGATACTCGATCATAGCGAGTGACAGATGCTCTGCCGTATAAACGAGACGCGTCCCGGGACGGGACCAGCGGCCACCATAGAGATAGCTTCCTTCACCGTCGAATGGAGTAGCAGCAAATGGTCTTCGAAGCAGACGGTAGACGGTCGTCAACTGACTCCACCGTATCCGATTCGACCGAGAACGTTTTCAACCTGGCGAGCTCCGAGTTCGGTATCAACGATCTTCAGCGGAGCCACGCCTCCAAGTGCATGATTGGGCCGTCTCAGCCACTCGACGGCTACATCATGATCACCAAGGAAGTGATCGGCCAGCGCGACAAGCCTGGCGAGTCGGTACAAGCGATCCGATTCATATCGTGCCAGACGTCCCTCATGTCTGCGGCGTTGGAGACTACGCAAGCTCAGATCAAGACTCGACGCAATCTCCTGCATGGAAAGTCCCGAAGACTCAAGAAAGCCTTCGACAGCCGAGTGAGGAAAACCCTCCCGAATGGCGCTACTCATATCTTCATCTGTGCGAACAATTCTCCCGAAGGCGGATTCGCCGCCGAGCTCGTCCACGATCGCTGTTAGCTCGTTTACCATTATGTCGCTTATTATACCGCCAAATGTCGCGATCCCAGGACCCTAAAATCGGTCACTGCTTATGTGTGGAAGTCCTTACGCTGTTCGGAGACTTCAGCGGTGATAGGTGTGAAGCCGATCCTCTAGATCGGGCAAGTGAAGGCGCCCTAGTCCGCCTGCGCGCAGCGGTGAAATCGGATGTTCTCTTCTCGTGATCGCAAAAGCATTAGGCCCGTAACTGCCAAGGGGTGGTCATATCTGTTGCAGGCTTAAGAACTGACGGATATTTGTAACGGATTCCTTATTCGGCAATCGAAGCCCGACTGTAGGGTGCAGACACGCTCATAACGGACCTGCGCGGAAATCCCAGCGGCAGTACCGTTATAAGGAAACCATATTTGCTAAACTCCGGAATATGAGTAATTTATCGAGTCAGCTTGATGAAGTGGCGGAACAGGTCGCCGCTCTCAAACGCATTCCGGATTATGTTACCTTCAACTTCTTTCTCAATGGCAAGGTTAGTGAGATTTGGCCAACAGTACTCGAAATGGTGGAAAAAGCGATTGGGACAGCACCTGATCAGGTTAAGAACCTGAATGAGAAGCCGATAGAAGTGACATTCGACGGTAAACCGTGCTTAGTTGGTCGTGAGCAGGCTATTGCGTTGTGGGATGAATACGCAATGGTGCTCAGCCCAAAGCAAATTTGTTCTCGCAAGCGCTGCGCTTTGCCTCCGAACTCGATCCCGGGCGCAGCGCCAGAGCGAGAAATGCCAGGGTCGAAGGGCTCAAGCCATCAGAATATCCAGTCGCCATCGAAGTCGTTCATCTGCGTCAAGCAATAGTCTGGACCGAACTTCTTGTTCGTCCGTGTAGCTAAGTGCGACTTAAGTGATGCTCCGGACTTCCTGCCGGCCAACCAGCAACACCCGGTCTCTCGAACGAACCATCTGATATCCATGAGTCGTCGGCTCTCCGCTCTATTTGATCAGACCCAACGGCTTTCTCACGATCCCTCAGCATTAGTTGAGTTCCTACCTCCATATTCAGGTTCAATACTATCTATTGCCGCTTTGGTGCGCTTCTGGTTAACTGAATGAGCCGTCGCTGCCTGCACTACTTTGATCGCCGGAACCCTTATTATGTCGATTACAGTGCTAATGGAGAAGGGAGTTGCCGAGTTGGAGACTCCATTTATCCTTTATGGATTCGAGAAATCGAACCTGCACTTCAAGCCGGTGGATACCGTCACGCCGGCATCGGATGATGACGAGCTCCCTTTCTGAAAGGACTCCAGGACTAGCAGCTCCGGCACCCGCGAACGACGCGGAGTGCTCATTGTTCGATCGGCTGACTCGGTTCCTCAACCTCTCCCTCCCAACATCATCAGTTGCTCCTTTCCAGTTTTAGGACGCCGAGCGTCGCTGGGCAATGTTGCGTGTTGGCGGAATATACGGTCCATCCTCCGACTGATGCGCCAGGCTTCAAGGGATAAGGCAGAATGTCCTTGTCGGTCTTCTCTGAGGAGGGGCTATCTGCTGGCACGTAGGTGTAGCTGAAGTCGAATCTGGCTAGCGTATTTGAACCGATATTCTTGATACGCCACGTGCAGGTGTCGTTGTTCACCTGACTGAAGCTGACCTGCACATTTCCGTCTCCCAGGGCTTGCCACGGCCCCCACGCCGCATATGCCGGGACAATGGAAAGAAGTGCATAGAATGCAGCAGTTAGCGCGTACAGTCTCATCTTCTTAACTGGCTTTGCTCCTCGCTGTGAAAAAGTCATGTTCTTATGACTGCGGGTGCCAAGGGCGGCACCCGCAGTCATAAGAGTTGATGAGGTCAATGCTGTCCGTCATTAGGGATAGTTCTATTGCACAGAAAGCGGGATCGTTGTAGAGGCACTAATCGTGCCGCTCGTCGCCGTTACAGTGACGCCATAGCTCCCGGTCGTTGTGCCAGGATTTAAAGGCGGAGTAGCGCCACCTCCTCCGGTTGAGCTGCCTCCGCCACAACCCACAATCGCGCATACCCCGATGACGCACAGAAGGGCAAGCAATGCCATTCCACGCCAGCGCCGGCGAGGCACGAATCCGCAAAAGAGGACTGCGGCCAGAGCGGCTCCCGAATGGAATAGCCAGTTATCCAATCGGGCCGACGATCCGGCTGCCGTGGTCGTTACCGTCAGTGTCGCGGATACCGGCAATCCTGACGAAACCTGCTCCTGCGCTGGATTGAGGCTGCAGGTCGGAGCGTCGGTTGGCGTTCCGGTTCCCTGATACTTCACGGCGCAGGTCAGGTTGACGGTCCCGGAGAAGTCTCCGCCTGCCGAGATCTGGATGCTGGCTGTTGCCGACCCGCCGGCCGAAGCAATGGTAAGCCCGGTCGAGGTGCTGGAAATACCGACATTCGATCCCGTCCCGGTCAGGGCCACTGTCTGTGGCGAACCGGCAGCATTGTTGATGATGCTGAGGGTTCCGGTACGGGTTCCCGCCGTGGTGGGCGAGAAGGTCACTGAGATGATGCAATTCGCGCCCGCCGCCACGCTTGTGCCGCAGGTGTTGGTTTCGGCGAAGTCTCCCGAGGCCGAGATGGACGTGATGTTCAAGGCGGCCTGGCCCGAGTTGGTCAAGGTGACGGTCTGGGCCGTACTAATTGTCCCGGTGTCTTGCGAAGCAAATGTCAGGCTCGCGGGTGATAGTGTCACGGAAGGAACTGCCGAGGCCACCACAACCGATATCGCCGATGAACTGGCGGTTGTGAAATTGGCATCTCCGGCATAGCTCGCCGTGAGGCTGTTAGTGCCAACGGGCAGCGAAGTGATATTCAACGTGGCCACGCCTGAGGAGAGTGTGCTGGTGCCGATGCTGGTCCCATTATTTGAGAACTTGGCAGGAAGCATGGCGGAGAGAGAGGGATTCGAACCCTCGATAGAGCTTTAGACCCTATAACGGTTTAGCAAACCGCCGCCTTCAGCCTCTCGGCCATCTCTCCGACTGTCTGTGCTCCTGATTATATAGGAACAGCTTCTTCGCGCGCCGCGGGCAACCATTTATAACCTATTCTTTTTGTGGTCTTCCCAGGACTCCTGCTAATTTTGCCTCGCATCGTACCAATCAAGAAGGCCTTACGGCCTGGCAAGTTCTCTACCAACGCGGAGGTTCTTTCATGGTTCCCGAAACACGCACAAATATTGCAAACGAAGTGGTAGTCGCCTATTTCGCAGATGGTTCAGACGCGCAACGCGCGATCGACGATCTTCTCGCCGAACAATTCGAGCCTCGTCAGATTGGCGCCGCATTTCGCAGCGGTCATGGAAATTCCAGCACTGCAGCCACCACGGACACGGAGGAAATTGGCAGCAAAACGGTACACTCTGCAATCGACTCGGACACCTTAGGCTCAGGGCCGACGTCCGACACGAGCGCTGTCACGCCCGCCGGCCTTTCTACCGGCTCCGGCAGCATCATAAGCGGAGCAGGCCGACCCGGCCCCATCCCAGGTTCGGAGATTCCCCACCATCACTCGACCGGACCTATAGAAACGAACACAACTGTGGCCAATCCACTTCCTGCTACCGGCGGTTTCCACGAAGAGCGAGACGAAAACAGCTGGTGGCAAAAACTGAAAGATCTCTTCAACAGCGATGCAGCAATCGAGGGCCGAGGTAAAGGCGTCGCCAGCGAAACCAGCATGAACTTCGGCACCGGCGAGGGCCATCTGGCCACTTTCCCTGACAACTACGACTACAACTATTCCGGCGCTGCCTTTGAAGGAGCGTTCTCTGGAATGGGCGTGAACCAATCCAACGCCCGATCGCTGGTTGGCGACCTGCAGCTGGGCGGCGCAATCGTCTCCGTTGATGCGGCAGGACGGCTTGCCGATGCGGAACGCGTTCTTGAGCGCAACCACGGCCGCCTCCGCTACGAATCAGCCACGGAAGCTAGCCGGTGGAGCGATATTCCCGGAGAGCGCGTTCGCGTCTTCGGCCAGCTCTCTCGCGTGTATCCCGGTCATCTTTCCGGATCCGACGTTCCCAGCCGCAAGGCATCTTAAAGCACTTTCGGCTGGCACAGCGGCAGACTCGCCTTCCCGGCGGGCTGCCGCTTTTTCTTGCAAATTTCCTCTCCGTTTCCTTTAAAGTTCGTGTAGAGCTGTGCCTTCCCGGAGGAACCCGAAGTCAACGCCGCTGCTGCACCGCCAAAGCCGAAATCCCGTATGCGCCGCATGCGCCTCGTGCCTCTTATCGCCGCGACATACTTTATGGTGTCGGGCGGCCCTTACGGCATTGAGGACATCCTTGGCGGTGCCGGTTACACCAAAGCTCTCATCATCCTGTTCATTTTCCCGTTTCTCTGGAGCTTCCCCACTGCGCTCATGCTCGGCGAGCTGGCCAGCGCCATTCCGTCCGAAGGCGGATTCTACGTCTGGGTACGCCGCGCCATGGGTCCCTTCTGGGGATATCAGGAAGCCTGGCTCTCGCTGACGGCCAGCATCTTCGACATGGCGATCTACCCGACGATCTTTGTGCTTTACCTCGGGAAAATTCTTCCCTCGTGGACGGCAGGCTCGCGCGGCATCGTCTGGGAAGTTGCCATGGTCACAGCCTGTTGCCTCTGGAATCTCTGCGGTGCGCCTTCGGTTGGACGGGGCTCTGTTACGCTCTTCATCCTGCTACTCTCTCCCTTCGCCGTACTTACAGTTCTCGCTTTTCTGCATGGTCCGCATGGGCAGCACCACGCCGCCGCATTTACCGGGGGCAGCATCAACACCGCCATCATTGTGGCTTTGTGGAACTACATGGGGTGGGACAACGCCACCACCGTCGCGGAAGAGGTAGAAAACCCGCGCCGCAACTATCCGCTTGCCATGATCGCGGCTACCACTCTCGTCGCCATCTCCTACATCCTGCCCGTTGCCGCCCTCGCCTATGCGGGTGTTTCCGTCAACCAGTTCTCCACCGGCTCATGGACTGACGCAGCCCGCATCCTCGGCGGTCCCATACTCGCAGGCGCCATCGTCCTTTGCGGCATCTTCAATGGACTCGGCATGTTCAATGCTCTCGTCATGTCGTACACACGCCTGCCGATGGTCCTCGCGCAGGATGGCATGCTTCCCCAGTGGCTTACGTTGCGGAATAAGCGCGGTGTTCCCTGGGCGGCAATCATCGTCTGCGGCATCGCCTGGGCCGCAGCGCTTGGCTTCCGTTTTGAAGAGCTCATCTCCATTGACCTGATTCTCTATGGCAGCAGTCTCCTGCTCGAATTCGTTGCTCTAGCCGTTCTTCGCTTCAAGGAGCCCGACCTTCCCCGCCCCTTCCGCGCTGGAAACCTTTTCATGGCCTGCACGCTCGGAGTTTCCCCGGCTCTTCTGATCGGTTACGTCATGTACGCCGCGCGCGACGAGCGCATGGCGCATATTCCCGCTCTTCTTTTCGGACTGCTTATCGCCCTCGCTGGCCCTCTCTTCTACTGGATCTCGCGTAAATGCTGGGGTCAGAAGACGATCAGCCAATCGGTTCTCGCCCCAACGGGTGATTGACCGCCACAAACGCGCTTCAATAGACTTTCAGAAGAGTTCCCAGCCACATGCCGTTTTGTTCGAATCTGCGCCCTTTCATCGTCATCGCCTCCCTCTTCACCTCGACTCTGCTCCCGGCCACGGCACAGCAAGCCGCCAAGCTGCCTGCAAAGCAGCAGCCGAACCAGCAGCTGCGCCCGGAAAAACCGCCTGCTCTCGTCGACCCAGCGGGCCCGGCCGTCAGTCTGCAAACCAGTGAAGCGCTTTTCGACGTAGCCGTCGCGCTCAATGCCTGTGGATACGACAACGGCCTCGCCGACTCCGACCCAGTCCGTGCGCGAGTTCGTAATCAGGTCAACCAGGCCATGCAGCAGTCTGAAGCTGCCCGCGATGCCCGCGATAAGCTCTGCGCCTTTGTCAGCCAGCACCACCTGGGCGAAGCCAGCCGGGATCTCGCGCAATACGTCTCGCTCGCGCTCTATCTCACTCCTCCTCCGGAACTGGCCCTCAGTGTCGACCAGGACGACATGCCGCCCGATTCCACCCAGGTGCTCGACATGCTGCCTCTTCTGCGCACCTTCGCGCAGGCTACGGAGCTCCACCTCGTCTGGGTCGCAAACCACAATGACTACGAGGAGCAGATCGCCAAGCTTCACGATCCCCTCACGCAGATGATCGTGAAAACCAATGTCTACCTCAAGATGCCTGCCAGCACTTACAGCGGCACCCGTTTCATTGTTGTGCTGGAGCCGATGCTCTCGCCGTCGGAGACCAACGCCCGTGTCTATGGTCCCGATTACATCGTGGTCGCCTCTCCGGTGAACGGAACGATTCACTTGCAGGAAGCGCGCCATACCTACCTGCATTATGTGATCGAGCCGCTGCTCTACTCTCGCGCCTCGGCCATGGACCGGCTGCTCCCCATCCTTAAGACCGTCCGCGACGCGCCACTCGACTTCCAGTACCGCAGCGATATCGTCTCACTCGTCATCGAGTGCCTCATCCGCGCCATCGAAGCCCGTACCATGGATACCGGCATCGCCGAATACAAGATTCCCGACGACGTACGCCGCAACGATCTGGAGCGCGAAACGCAGAAACACAACGCATCGCTGCAGAGTATTGCCGCTGTTCGCCAGAACGCTGTCACCCAGAGCATGGTCACCGGCTTTGTTCTCACGCAGTATTTCTATGACCAGCTCATCGCCTTCGAACGCACGCCCGACAGCTTGAAAGAAGCCATCGGCCCCATGGTCTACGGCATGGACATCGACCAGCAGACCCATCGTGCCCGCGATATTCATTTCGCCGAAGAAGGCTCGTCCGATGTGATCCGCCACGCCACCCGCACGCCGCACGGACTCGACCTGGCTGAGATCAAGCTGCACCAGGGCGACGTCCCGGGCGCAGAAAAGCTGGCACAGCAGGCGCTGGCCGAGCATACTCCTGACCCCGGCCGCGCCGATTACATCCTCGCCCTCACCAACGTCATGCAAGGCCACATGGATGAAGCAGAAAAGAGCTTCGGAGAAACCATCCGCCTGTCGAACGACCCGCGCCTGCTCGCCTGGTCGCACATCTATCTCGGACGCATCCACGATATCCGCGAAGAACGCGAAGAGGCCGTCGTCGAATACAAAACCGCATTGACCGTCCGCGACGGACAGCCCGACACCAAAGCCGCCGCCGAAAAGGGCATCAAGCAGCCCTTCGAACCGCCTCATAGCGCCCGGCAGGATCAGGACGATAATAGCGACGACAACACGTCATCAGCCAGGCCGGACGCGCAGGCGCCTGCCACTCAACCGCACCGGTAAATTTGTGGATGCGTGTGATTTGAACCGGTAAGGTTCTAGGCGGTATCGACATATAGGCGCAAGCGAAAGTATTTATTTCAGCAAAGAGTTGTCATCCTGAGCCGAGGCGAAGGATCTGTTTTTCTTT
>JAATFH010000124.1 GCA_015655315.1 Terriglobales bacterium | reverse complement strand
TGTCCTGTCAGCGGACGCATGACCTCTTCCGCCGCCATCTTCTGTAATTGCGCCATGCTCTGCTCGCTGTACAATGCCACGTGTGGCGTAGCGATCAGGTTTTCGCACGCCAGCAGCGGATGATTCGCAGCAAGCGGCTCCGCTTCAAACACATCGAGTCCCGCCCCTGCAATCGTTCCTTTGTTCAGAGCATTTGCGAGGGCGACTGTATCGATAAGCCCGCCGCGCGCCGTGTTTACGAGCAAGACGTGGCGCTTCATGCGCGCGAGCGTTGCTTCATTGATCAGGTGATGGGTCTTTTCGTTCAGCGGAACGTGCAGCGAAATGATGTCGGCACTGGTCAGGAGATTGTCCAGGTCGAGCGGTGCAACGTCTTCTGCAACCTGTACTGAAGTGGGAAGGTAAGGATCAAAAGTCGCCAGATTAAAGCAGAAACCCCGTGCACGGTTAAGCACCGCCTGTGCAGTCCGTCCAAAACCGATCGTCGCGAAAGTCATTTGGTCAGGCGCCAGAATCGGTCTCTCGGGCTGCGGGTTCCACCGTCCAGATCGGAGCGTTCGATCAGCTGCCGTGATTTGGCGTAGAAGAGAGAGAGCCAACGCCATTGTGTGATCGGCTACTTCGTTGATGCAGTAGTCCGGCACATTGCAAACCGTGATGCCATGATCGCGAGCCGCATCAAGGTCCACATTATCGATGCCGATGCCATACCGAACAACCACCTTGCAATTTCGCAAATTTCCTATGACGGAGCGCGTAATCGGTGCCCATTGAACAAGCAGTCCATCAGCTTCGCTTGCCTGCCGGATCACATCCTCTTCTGTCCGGCATTGAAATGCAGTCAGGAGACCCCCGGCGCCTTCGATGATCTGCCGTTCCGACTCCAGATCCACAAAGGTGTAATCCGTCACAACAATATTCAGCTTGGATGTCTTCATACCTTTAGCTCGCCTCGGAGATTTGCAAAATGCCTTTTATGTTGTTTCCGTTGGCTTCGACCATCTCCCGAAAAGCGGTTTCACCGCGATCCAGTGAATATGTCTTAGCCCAACTCAGATCGGTCGGTGTCTCCGCCAGCAGATCCACCCCTGCGCGTAAATCTCCGAGTGTGCCTGCGTAGGATCCACTGACGGTGAGCTGCTGCAACGTAATCGCATAGCTCTCAACCGGCACCGCATTTTCGTGGAGTCCCAGCCACACTACCGTTCCTCCGGGCTCGGCCATCTCAAGCGATAGCTTCTTGGTGCGGCTGCTACCAACGGCGTCAATCACGTGCTCAGCTTTTTCCAGCCATAGTGACGAAATCTCCGTAACGAGGTCGGTCTGCGCCGAGTGGACAGTGTGAGCGATTCCCAGTTTCTTTGCTGCTTCAAGGCGCTCGGGGATCAAGTCTGCAATCAACACCTCGGAACCGAAGATGCGCATCGCGGCAAGCGCGCACATCAGACCGATCGGACCAGCGCCGATGACGGCTACGCGACCCCGTCGATTGCTGGTGCCTTGCCGCATTGCGTTGATGCCGTTGGCCAACGGCTCTGCGAACGATGCATGCACGGCGGTAAGTCCCTCTGGCCATGGAATCGCAACGTGTTGCGGCACACAGACGAATTCCGCGAAGGCACCTGGACGATGCATTCCAAATAATTCGCGCGCAGAGCACAGATGCGTATCGCCTCGCCAGCATGCGATGCAGTTGCCGCAATGAATGACGGAATGCGCGATGATACGCTGCCCAAGCCATTCGCCAGAGACCTGGTCGCCAGTGCCTACTACCTCGCCGCAAAACTCATGGCCCATAATGAGCGGCGGCTTGCGCCTCACGCTTTGATTGCGAAATGACTCAAGCTCCGAGCCGCAGATGCCACATGCGGCTACGCGAATCAACAACTCATTTGAGCGCGGAAACGGTGTCGGCAGATAGGCAATCTCGAGCGTCTGCCAGTCGGGGTAATGAAGGGCTTTCATCGTTTCGGACTCGTCTCCTGGGTGGTATGCACGCCTTTTTCTGGATGGCCACGAGGATGTGAGCCTTTCCAAACAGCCCGAATAGTAGTCTGGTCATCAGACCACTGTCAATTAGCCAAAAAAGATATTTTTTGAGCATGGAAGACTGCTTTCCTGCCATCGCAAGAGGAGTGAAGGCGCGATATTTTCGAGATTTTGGGCAGTATTCACTGGAGCAGCCGCAGCCAAACAGAGACGGACAGTGCTTCATCCTTGGAGGAGACTAAGGGGATCGTTTGTGAAATTGTGTTCAGCCAATTGAACAGGGGCACACAACCTTAAATAGAACTCAGTCCTCGCCTTGCCTGAGCAGACCAGTATTGCCGGAGGCATGCAGAATGCGGGCTTTTAGGCTCAACAAGTCTTCCCAAGGGTGATCGCGGTCTTCCGACGACAGAAGCGCTCCAGCGCGTGTCTCGCACTCTTTTGATTCTTCCCAATCTTCAAAAAAATCATTGGCCGCGGTCATACCTCGTACAATCCATGCTCCCGCCAGGAGGCGGCGATTCTGCGTATGTTTGGCAAGGAGCACAGCTTCTTCCGCATATGTTTTTGCCGCACTTGCATGCACGTGAGGTTGTCATCCTCACTAAGTTGCTCGTTGACACGGACATTCGCAACTGCGCATTCGAGAATGTGCGCGTGCCATAAGAATATGATCCTGCTTGCCGCATGCTAGCTCATACGCCTTAAAGCTTTTAGCAGCGGCGCGATCCATATGCCCCTGGTCGAGATAGAGGTATCCGGCGTTGACCAGCACTGAACCTGTTCCGGTGGGATGGTCATGTTGCGCATAGATTTCACCCACCTGCTCAAGGTCTTCCAATGCTTCCTTACAGCAAAGATATCGTGGGAGCACCGCCACTGCTTGATGCCTGTCTCCAATTTCCCGTGGAGGACTTGGTATCGATCCGCTTACGCAGTTGCAGAGCCAGCAAGCGCTTCATATGCAAACAGAAGCAGCGACGTGACCGAGAGGCTGATGCCAATTCCCCAGGACTTCTTAAAGTAGCCGACGAAGAAGATGCCAATGCTGCCCGCGATTGTGCCGGAAAGATTGTCGCCAGCGTGACAGCGCTGAAAATGAGAAGAGTGCAAAAAATCACCGGCTTACGCGGGAAACGGTCTCCTAAATATCCACTCGGCGGTGAGCAAAGTCCATATACCCAGAGGAAGACTGACCCGAGCATCGCCAGCGAGACATTTGACAGGTGCATCTCTCGCTGAAGTATGGGGAAGATGACAAAACCGCCATCCGGTCCATGTATTCAGGCACGCCACCATCCAGAGCAATGCAAGCACGAGCCATTTGCTGTAGTGATTCGACATTGCAGCCGCCTCGTCTGAGAGTTTAGAAGACCGAGCCAGATGCTGGCTGCTGTCATTTCAAGAGGGTGTTCTTAGCTCCAGACGTATTGAGCCTGATACTCCAGATCGAGTTGCTCGCCCCGATGAAGAGAGTCTGGTTATCTGACATGCCAAACGAACAATTTGCCGCTACCTGTGGTGTAAGAATCTTACCCAACAGATTCCCATGCGGATCGAAGACCTGCACGCCGTCTCCCGCCGTCACGTAAAGATTCCCGTCTACATCCAGTCTGAAGCCATCGGGAACCCACGGCTCAATCAAGGTAAACACTCTGGGATTGGTAAGCGAGATGCCTTGATTTATCACGTCGAATGCGATCAATTGATGCGACCGGAATTCTCCGTGCGTGCGCCCGGTATCTCCCACATAGAGCACCGATTCGTCTGGAGAGAACGCCAAACCATTGGGCTTGTCGAAATCCTCGGACACAACGCTTATTTCGCCTGTATCCGGTACAACCCGATAGACACGATTTCGATCTTGCTCCGGCTTGTCGCCGTGGCCGAAATCCGGAACGAGAAAACCGTAGTCGGGATCGGTAAACCAGATACTTCCGTCCGACTTGACGATGACATCGTTCGGTGACGTCAATCGCTTGTCCTGATAGCGATCTGCAATGGTGGTCAACGATCCGTCCAGTTCTTCGCGTACAACCGAACGGCCACGTGTTAAGCACGAGATGACGCGGCCCTCTCGGTCAACAGCATTCCCATTCGCCGTGGCCGCGGGTTGGCGAAAAATCCCCATCCCGTGCTGTGGCGACCACTTTACGATCCGGTCATTTAAGAAGTCGCTGACGATCAGACAGTCCTGGCGCTCAACCCAGCAAACGCCTTCGGCAAATTTCAAGCCTGAAGAAATAAGCGTGAGCTCGGGCGAAGGACCTAAGATTCGCTGAAACTCATCAGACAAAACCTCAAATGATTTTTCCATCTTCAACCATTTCACTAGAAGTCGCGGAAGAAACCGCCTGCGCTCCATCCACCGTCTACGCAGAGCGTCTGACCGGTGATGTAGCTGCTGTCCGGAGCCACAAAAAAGAGCACTGCATTGGCCATCTCCTGTACGGTTCCCGCTCGTCCAAGAGGCACATGGCTCAGCAGGCGATTAGCCCGGTCTTTTTCCGCTGCGTTATTGCTGTAGAAGAGCTGCTGGGTACCTTCCGTTAAAGTCGATCCTGGCGCGACACAGTTCACCAGAATTCCGTATTCGCCCAGTTCGATTGCCAGGGTGCGCGTGAGGTGGACAACACCGGCCTTAGCTGAGGTGAAGGCACACTGCAGGCGAGCCGGGATGATGCCCAGCACGGAAGAGATGTTGACGATACGGCCCTCACGCTGTTGCATCATGATACGTGAGGCTGCACGGCTGACAAGATAGGTGCCGGTGAGATCGATCTTTACGATCCGCTCCCACTCATCAAGCGGAAACTGGTCAATGTTCACGCGGTATTTTGCAGTGTTGACACCAGCGTTGTTGACCAGGATATCGACGCGCCCAAATTGCTTCACTACTTCAGCCATCGCAGACTCGACACTCGATTCGCTGCTGATGTCCACCGCTACGGGCAGCGAACCGGGTACTTTAGCGGCTGTCTTCTTGGCTGTTTCAAAATCAACGTCCGCATATGCAACCCGTGCCCCATTGGCAGCTAGGGTATTAGCGATCGCCTCACCAATGCCGCGAGCAGCACCAGTAACCAGCGCGAATTTACCTCCCAGGTCTACTCTCAACGAATTTCCCTTCAATCAAAAGTTGCTATGCAGCCGGACGCCGAGCTTGATCCGCGAGCAGGGCTGCGTAGATCGTCCGCGGTGGGCTGTAAGGCTGCCTCCCATGCGAGACCAGCTTATTATCGATTAGAAGCACATCGCCTCTCTGCCAATCAAAAAGGACCATCTCTTCTGCAATTACACTCCGAATCGTGTCCAGATCCTTCTCGGATATCTCGGAACCATCCGCAAACGTCGAGTGGTAATAGAAGCGATCACGAATGAACGGCTCCATTACCCTGGCTTTCATCCGCTCAAGTGCACTGGGGCCAAGCCATGCGGATGTCCACGGAGCGACAGACTTGTGCAGCAGGTGCGCTTGATTGAACCAGATCTTTTCTCCGGTCACGCGGTGCCTTCTCACTATAGGTGATGGACCGTGAGTCACTTCCAGGCCGCCATCCTTTCCCCATGACATCGGCCATCCGTTTTTCCTGGCAATGCGTTCCATCTCAGCCTGATTAGAAGTGCCGAACGCCGTTGTCCACGTTACCTCAAAGCCATAGCGCTTGTGCGTGGGCAGCTTTCGATGGAGGATGAGTCCACCTTTGCTTTCAAACCGCTCCACTAATTCGCGCGGAAGCTTTCTATAAACCGCTCGCATGTCGGCAATCGGTGTCTGACCCCCTCCCCCGGGCGCGGTTGCGCAAAAAAACATTACCTTGTCCGGCGTTGGATCGGGAAATTCCTGAGTCGGGGCCAGGTAGCTCATCTCCTGATGTAACCCGATCACGACGTGGCGTGGCGCATCGGTGGAGGTGACAATCTTTCCGGTGATGGCGCTGCGCGGCGTGGTGCCACCGGCGTAATCCAGAATTTCTGGAGCCATCCTTTGAGCTACTCCGGCAAAATCTTCGGCAGTTCGGATGGCCGTGAATCTACGGAAGAGGATTGCTCCTGCGCGGTGAAGCCGTTCTTCTCGCCACGTCGTGGTTTCTGTAAGCCAATCGAGAAGTTCGCTCAACGGTGTATCGGCGGATTCAGGGTACGCCTCGATCAGAAAGGGCAGCTGACACTCTTTTCCGGCCACGTCTATCAAAGCAGGGTGAGTCACCGCGATCTTCGAAGTCACGATCTCTACCTTCCAGTAGCAAAAGTTTCGAACAACCACTCTTCTAAAGGGGCTCTACAGGAGTCAAGAAATTTCGGTCTATTGAACACAGAATGCAGTTGTTTCTGAAGGCCTGCCGATGAAGTTTCTAGATTGTTTAATGACGCAATCCCAATTTATCTACGATTACACGCTCGATCTGTTGAGCAATTTGTTGTCCACCTGCATCGGATGGATGAACTTTGTCTGAGGTGAGAATGCCGCTTTGGTTCACGACGGAGAATGATTTCCAAACATCGCCAAGGTCGAGATATCCGACCTTGTAGTGCTCGGCAGTCTGGCGCGCAAGCTCACTGTATTGCGATTGAGGTAAGCCTGAAGGGTTACGCATCGTGTCGCTTAACGCCTGATACTGGCTGACGACAAGGATCGATGTCTTCGGAGAGGTTTTGTGCAGGTCCTCGATGATCGTCGAAAGCCCCTGCCTGTAATCGTCGAGTGAAAGATCGTGCGCAAAGTCATTGATGCCGAGGGCGATGATCACGAGGCCGACACTCGGGATTGCATGAACAAAGGCCAGTTTGTCTGAGCTATTAAAAAATGTCGTTGTCGCACCTCCCACTGCGAGATTGTCGACGGCAATGCCGGCCGCCCTGTCGTCCATTCAGCAGCGTAGAGATAAGCATTGCCACTACCAGCTTTCACCGTAGTCTTGTGATCTGCCAGCACTCCGTGAAAAACACGAGTCCGTTTTGCGACGCAGGTCGCTGAGCTATCGCCACCAAAGCTTCCGGCTGACACTCCGTCTACTTCTACCGTGAAAGCGGAACTGTCCGGGCATGACGCCCAGTAAATCCAGAGACTATCGCCAGTCTGGCTTGAGAGGGACGCCTCTACATGCGGATTGAGGCGCACAGTGCCACCATTTGCCGGAATCGCTCCGGCCCTGCCGATATTCGGCTGAAATGGTCCGATGGACGAATTGAATGTGTATGGCTCCGATATCTGCCAGACGTCGGTATCGAAGCGCCCGGCATTCGCTTCCAGCGTAAGCAGGTCAGTGCCGTTAGATCTTCCCGGTGCTATCGCTCCAAGAGCCGTCTGGAGTTGATTTGGCCATAGATTGATGCGTTTGTCTGGGCCATATCCGATGCCATTGGTTTGGTCAACGTGTGCGGTGCTATCGCTTAACACCACAACGTGCACGGGCGCCGTTTTCGAATGGCGAAAGGCGCCGATCCATCCCCTTGCCCAATCCGTCTGCTGCCCTGCGGCTATTCCAGAGAGTAAAAGTAACGCGAGTGTATTGATCATTCGATTTTTATTGAGAACAGCACCATCGGCACGCTGAATCGTGGCATTGCCTGATTCAGCATGCCTATAGACAACATCTGCGGCACAACGAATGTATATAAGCGTTCATTAGGCTGAACGAGTTGTAGATCATTTTTATTCAAATGCTTTCCCATGTTTCTGAAGCCTGGAATTGAAAACTATGTCAATCGCTCAACTCTCGATCTCTGAACTGGACAAATCGCTGGTATCGAAAGAATTTCTCTATGACCCGTATCCGATCCTGAATCGACTGCGAGAAGAAGACCCGGTACATTGGAGCGATTCAATCGGGGGTTGGATCGTCACGCGATACGACGACATCATCACTACTTTTCGCGATGTCTGCCGCTATTCAAATGAAGGACGCCTGGCGCGCGCGGTGGAATACCTTCCTGCTAAAACACGTGCAAAATTCAAACCATTCGAAGATCACTACCGCACAAAAGGGCTGCTGCATTCCGATCCGCCCGATCATACGCGACTACGTTCGCTGGTGACTAAGGCTCTTACGGTGACGGTGGTAGAAGCGATGCGGCCACGCATCCAGCAGATCGTGGATGAGGCGCTCGACAAGGTACAAGATAAACACGAGATGGACATCATCGCGGATCTCGCGATCGTTCTACCGTTCACCGTACTTGCGGAGATATTAGGAACTCCTACTGCCGATCAACATTTGTTCAAGAAGTGGGCCGACTCGCTCCTGGCATTCCAGGGAGTCAACAAGCCGGGCGAGCACATTCTCGACCGCTCTCAGACTGCGCTGGTTGAGATCAAAACTTACCTGTCGCAGTTGGTGGCAGAGAGGCGGCGTCAACCACGCGAGGATCTCATAACTAAACTGGTGTTAGCGGAGTCGGAAGGGGAGTGGCTTTCCGAGTTGGAGTTGTTGAATACCTGCATCACTCTTCTGGTTGCCGGCCATGAAACAACTACTTCGCTGATCGGAAATGGGCTGTATCTGTTGTTGCACCACCACGATCAGTGGCGGCAGCTGAAGAGCGATCCGGCGTTGCTCGGAACGGCGATCGAAGAGATTCTTCGTTACGAAAGCCCGGTGGCTAGGCAGCCTCGCTTGATGAAAGAAGATATAGAACTGGGCGGAAGGCAGATTCACGCTGGACAGATGGTCTTTCAGATGCTCAATTCCGCAAATCGCGACCCGGCCTATTTCAGCGATCCTGACCGCTTCGATATTCAACGGCAGAAGAGCCGACATATCGCCTTCGGCAACGGAATTCATTTCTGCGTCGGTGCTGCCCTTGCGCGCACTGAAGCGCAGGTTGTATTCCGCACAATGATCCAAAGAATACCGGAACTTCAGCTGAAGGACGAACGTCCGGACTGGGATGTAGAAAAGCCAAATTCGCGGATGCTGCACACCCTTGCAGTGGCATTTTAAGCTCAAACTTCGCAGGCCCATAGCCTCTGGCAGCGGCGCGAAAAGGCTACTCTTTAGAAGTGTTCAATATGTTGAACCCCTTTTGCGGGCTGAACCGGCGGGCTAACGCACGGAAAAAAGCCTCACAAAACTCGCACGATGGATAACTAAATCGTTTTATTTAAACCTCTTTTATGTTCGGGTTGTCCTCCCAAAACGTCGACTCGAGTACCTTAAAGCTGCGGGTAGCTTGCAAGCTTAGGAATATTTCCTGTCACTGCCGGAATCATTTGACGATCGACTTTTAGTGGTGCTATGGTTCGCCCATTGAACCAATTGTGAAGTTGGGAACGCAGATCAAAAACCTCGAGAGGCTAATCGAATGTCAGCAGCAGCGGAGCCCATCTCCTCAGGGCTAACATCTTCTTCCAGCCGTGCTCTTCCTGCAGGAACTGTTGCATCCTCAGTCACGCCATTTTCGCAAGGCGGAAAGATTGACTTCGATCGAATTAAACCGCACATTGATTGGCTCATTGAAGAAGGCGCGCAGGGCCTCTCCCCACTTGGCAGCTCCGGTGAATTCACAGCTTTAGAAATTGAGGACCGCAAACGCGTCCTTGCGGCAGTGATCCGTGCGAATGACTCACGCCTTCCAGTATGGGCGGGTACCCATCACTACAGCACCCGCGCGACGATCGAATTGTCCCAACATGCCGCAACCGCAGGCGCCAATGCTCTTCTCATTGTGCCGCCCTACTACATGGCTCCTACGCCCGAGCAGACGATGGATCACTATCGAAGGATTGCCGATGCGGTAGATATACCCATAGTTCTTTACCACAATATTCCGCTTACCTGCGTCGATCTCAAGACTGACCAGCTATTGACCCTGTTTCATGAGGGTGCCATTGCGGCAGTAAAGATGTCCAATCCAGAAGCGGATCGCATCTGCGAGCTGCTGCAACAATCGGACGGAGCACTCAAGGTTTATTGCGGAATTGACTCCGTTGCATTTGAAGGACTTTCCCACGGCGCACATGGATGGATTTCAGGGATTCCCAGCATCGTTCCGCGCGCGGCGCAGGCGTTCTACGAAACGCTGGCAGTAAAACGGGACCTGATTGAGGCGAGGAAGCAATGGGCGCCGCTCTCAAGGTTGATGCGGTTGCAATTCGCCGCGTATTCAAAAAAAGGAGAGGGTCCGCATTGGTTCAGCGTAATGAAGACAACCTTAAACCTGATCGGTCCCTCGGTAGGCGAACCGGAGTTGCCAGTTCAGCCTTTAGAGGTCCGCTACCATGCCGAACTGATTACATTGCTCACGGCCCTTGGTTACAAGATTAACGACAAGTCAAACAGTTAGAACCCTTGAGTTCAGATTTGAGTGAGACAACATATATGAGCCCAGTAACGAGTGAGCTTAGCGTAAGAACGACAATCAAAACCCGGGATAGCCGGCACTTTCGTTTACCGGCAGTCGATCGAGCCATGAACCTTCTGGAACTGCTTGCAGTGTCGCGCAATGGGCTCACACTCTCTGAGCTGAGCCGGAAGCTCGATATCCCCAAAAGCACGGCGCACTATCTCCTCTACACACTCTCTACCAGAGGATACGTGCAGAGAGCGACGAATGGCCGGCATTCGCTGGGTCTGCGTTTGACAGGAATCGCCAGTCAATCCCGGGCCGAGGTGGATCTGAGTTCATTGACAACACCTTATCTGCGAGAAGTAGCCGCAAGGGTAAATCTGACGGCGACGGCTGCCATTCTGAAAGGCGCTGAGGCCGTCATTATCGGAAGGGCGAATGCCTTTCAGGATATGGGAGGAGGAGCTTGGGTGGGGCGCCACCTCGATCTGCACTGCACGGCTCAAGGAAAGACACTGCTATCGCGCTGCTCGGATGAAGAGCTGAGCCGGCTCTTCCTGCGAAGAGAGCTGGCGCAATACACCTCCAAAACTATCATCTCTCTTGATGCGCTGAGGGCACAGCTGGCAGAGGTTCGAGAACGAGGATATGCGATCAACGACGAAGAGCAGGTTCGCGGCGTAAGAGCAGTTGCTGCTCCGATTCTGGATCCGTCGGGAAATGTGATTACCTGCATTTCGGTCCGCGGATCGCTCGATCAGATTCCTCATTCCCGGTTCCCTGAACTAGGCCGGCAGATGATCCAGTCCTCACGTGATATCGCGTTGCAGATATCGGGATACTGAATACAAAGAAGTGAACAGCTGATCATTCTGCACTCCGGTTCACGATGACAACCCTTATGTTCTATACCTTGAACTGTGGCTTGACGATAGAGTTCCGGCTGAATAAAACTTCGGCGCATAGGGTGCAAGCGGCCTTTGCTATTTTATGTACGACAACCTGTTTGCCAAAAGCGATGTCTCAATAGACACAGTTCCGAACAAAGTGTGCGTAAATTGCGTCGGTTGCTTTCGATCTTGTAAAAACGCACGCGTCCAACTCTATGATCGATCTGCGTCATTCGTAACGAAAATCCAGAATATTCAAGGAGCGTGATATGGCGAATCTCTCAAGAAGAGACGCAGGAAAAGTTTTGCTCGCAAGCTACGCAGGTCTATTGGTAGGCCGTGAAGCCCTTTGCGCGACCTCTCCGTTGGCGGTTCCAAACGCGATGCCGATGGCACAGGACGTCGTCCGCAAACATCAGACAGCGCCACAGACGATCAGAGGACCACAGGCCGCTGCAGATTCAACGTGGTCGGATGTGCTTCTCGTGGAGGGAGATGCTCCCACGATAAGCTATCGCACAAACTGGGTTGTGTACGAAGAGTCATTCATAAATGGCCAGCTTGTGGGTAGGGGATGGAATGACGCCGGCTTTATTAACTTTTATGATGGCCGGCTCAATCCCGACGAGTACCGTGCGCCGGAAGTGTTTCGGCTGGAGATCGATGGCCAGTCCTTAGCCACGGACTGGAAATGGGGTGGCATGGAGAAGACTACTACTGCAGACGGTTTTACCCAAGTCACCGTGACGCTGATCCATACTGTCCGTCCGGTCACAGTTAAGGTACATACCAAGCTTGACGGAACGCCAATTATCACCCGTTGGTTGGAAGTCACAAACACAGCCTCACAGCCGGCAGCATTGGCCTCGGTTTGCTCATGGAGCGGTGTGCTACGGAAGAATGATCGCTGGCGATCAAGCTTGAGCGGTACCAATCTACCTCTATATTCCCTCGGCTATTTCGAGAACACTCGATGGGGCGAAGAAGGTGACTTCCAGTGGCATGAAATGCCGAAGGCGGGATATCGGATCGATGGCCGCTATATGCGAGACCAGTGGCGGCATCCGATTTTCATGCTCCGCAATAACGTGACGGGAGAATTCTTTATCGGGCAGATAGCGTGGACCGGAGGATACGCCTTTGACTTTGACCTCAATCCTGAGAGTGGTAAGGATGGTGAAGCGGCTGCGCTCACATTTGCGGTCGGCCCCAGCGCACTTGCGCCGCTCCGTGTGATTGCGGCAAAAGAGACGGTAAGCACGCCGGAGGTTCATCTCGGAATGGTGTATGGCAACCTGGACGCCGCCGTTCAATCGATGCACACGCATCTGCGACGCAGCGTTTTCATGGCTCCTGCACGAGGACGCAGGAGCTGGATTGAATCGGGTATCGGTCCGGAAATCGAAATTACGACCGAACAGGTAAATCACGCCATCGACGTAGCCATCGAGGTAGGTGCAGAGGTGTTCTTTATCGATGCAAGCTGGTATGCAGCTCCTGGGGGTGACTGGTGGAAGACGGTAGGCGACTGGGATGTAAGCCGTCAACGCTTTCCCCAAGGGCTCAAGCCATTCCGTGATCGCGCGCACGCGGGAGGAATGTTATGGGGATTGTGGATGGATGCAGAACGTGTAGGAGCCTCCAGTCGTGTGGCGAAAGAGCATCCTGACTGGCTGGCGATGAATTACGACGGCAAGCGGGAGATGGGTGGACTGCTCGATCTAACAAATCCGGACGCTGCGAAGTGGATGGAGTCTCAGATCGTCCGTGTTATCGAAGAAAATGAGCTGGACTTCTTCCGGCTGGATTACAACACCGATCCTGGAAGGGGAATCCGGAGTGTTCATGATGGTTTCGTGGAGAACGGGTACTGGCGATATTACGAGACGGTTTACGGAGTCTACGATCGGTTACGCGCTCGATTTCCAAAGGTGATTTTCGAAAACTGTGCCGGCGGTGGCGCGCGTACGGATATTGGTATGGTTAGGCGCTTCAACCACACGGACGTTACCGACTGGCAAATTGCTCCGCGCTCTTTCATGATCACGAATGGGATGACGATGGCGCTGCCCCCGGAGTATGTTGACCGTTTGTTGGGAGGACAGGATGGCCAGACGTCTGCTGACTTCGATTTTCAGTCACGCCTGCTGCTCTTTATGGAGCCGAAGTTTGGCTTCTTGTACCCCATCGGCGCGCAGGTGAATCCAATATTTATACAACGCATGAAGCACTGGATCGACGTTTATAAGAGCGTTGTACGTTCCATCATCAGCACGAGCCGCATCTACCACCACACGCCAACGGTAAGTGGATTGGAGCCTCACGGCTGGGGTGTTCTGGAGATGGGATCGCCAGAACAGGACCGTTCAATCTGCGCATTGTTCCAACTTTCGATGCCGGAGCAGCCGGAATATCGCCTTCATCCGCGTGGTCTGGATGTCTCCAAGCGCTATAAGGTGACATTCGATAATTCAGGTAGATCGACTACAGTTGATGCATTCACATTGATGGAACAAGGCATCCTGGTACGGCTGGAGGGTGCGCTCACGTCGGAGCTGCTTATCTTCGAAGCGGCATAAGAAGCGGCTCTTATACCGCAGTGCATATCTCAATGAAGCGGACCGTGTTTTTGCTAATTGCCTCTGAATCGCCTGCTTCGAGGGCGCGTTTCTGAAAGATAGGCTCACCAATAGCCACAGCAGTCGACCCGGCTTCAAGAAATTCGGCGGCTGTCTCCAGGTTTACGCCCGAAGACGGAATCAGCTGGATGTCAGGAAGCGGCCCTTTCAGCGCACGGATATAACGTGGACCGCCAACCAGGCCGCAGGGAAATACCTTCACCATATCGGCTCCGGCTCGCCGGGCTGCGACGATCTCAGTCGCGGTGAGAGCGCCTGCGATACAGACAGTGTTGTGATCATTTGCAATACGAATCACCGCAGCATCGAAGGACGGACTTACGATGAAGCCAGCACCGGCACGCAACGCAGACTCGCAGGTTGCAGCTTCGAGCACAGTCCCAGCGCCCACGATTAACTGGTCCGCATAGCGTGCTGACATCTCCGCGATAATGTCGATAGCGCCAGGAACGGTCATCGTGATCTCGATCAGCGGAAACGTTGCCCTTACAATGCCTTCGGCGGCGCAGAGAGCTTGTTCGCGGGATGCAACGCGAACCACCGGTACGAGCCGATACTTTCGGATCGCGGATAAAACATCGTCTTTCGTCTGCCGCTGTATCGTCTTTACCTGCATTTTCTTGCTTCTCCGTAAATTTATTCGATATCGATGTTGCTGAGCTTTAAGACCTTCTGCATGGCCGCCTGAAGCGATCGAGCATCACCGCTGAAGACCATCCCCAAAATCATCAACCCCAGCAACGTGTCCTCTTCCACCTGGCAAAGACGAATCTCAGATTGGAAGCGATGCTTGATCATCTGGCGCAGCAGAAGGAGCTTGCGGCCAAGGCCGCCTGAAACAACCAGGTTTTCCCAGGAACAATCGGGCCATATCCTAAGTGCGCATGCATAATAGTTTTCGGTCATATTCATGAATGCAGCGCGGAACAGTGTCCCAACAGTTAAATTTCGCTCGCCGATATTAGAGATGTTTCCCCGGCTTCCGCACGGTCCTTGAAAGAAGGTAGTCGTGACGCCGAGATCGCTGTCATCAGCATCCGAAGCGGCTTCTGCAATGTAGTTCCAGGGATCTTGAACCGTGCCGTGCGTCTGACGTTCAATCTCCGTCAGCAGGTCGACAAGGATATTAAGCGCGCGGCCTGCGGGAAGATGAGAGAGCGTGTTGACAAACTGCTTTTCAAAGAACGGTCTGGACTGGTAGTCGCCCTTTTCGAGATGATTTGTGATTCTGCTGACTTGGGAGCCAGTTGAAATATTGAGCGATAGTTCATTTGTTTTCACCATCGCTCCAGCCAGTGCACATTGATAATCCCCGACGGGCGCATAGCAAGGAATATCGCGGCCACCGAGCCTCATTCGCCCCACCACCTGCCCGTCGCTTACGATGGCAGGCCAGCGTACCTCGCCGAGGCCGAGCTGCTGAATGACGTCCTGGTGCCACTGCAATGTATCGAGGTTCAACAGGCCATACGACAGTGCGTTTGTAGGATCCACCGTGGGCCGAGTTTTACAAAGATTGGCCAAGATGAAATCAGCCAAAGTTACCGGTATGACATTTGATTTCAATTGACCGTTCTCTTTCATCCAAAATAGAAAGCACGCAGGAGCGCCCACGGGCAATTCATTTCCCAGCTCTGCACGCTGCTCAGTCGTGATGCGACTCTTAATAACGTCGTGATAGGAGCCCTTCTTTGAAGGATGAGGCATTGACGCTCTCTGGTCGCGCCATCCGATGCAATTCGATACAGTTTTTCCGGCTTCGTCTGTCAGGATCATCGATGCCATTTGCGTACACATCACAATGCCGTCGCAGGCCGGGTCGAGGTTTGCGAGCTGACAAGTCATGTAGCTGACTTCGTTCAGAATTCCCTGGGCATCGAACTCGCAACGAAAGGTATCCTTCAGGGGAAGGGGATCAGGAAAAGGGATTCTGAGTACATGTTCATAGCGACACGTCTTCAAATCAAGGATTGCGCCCTTGATGTACGACGTGCCTATATCGATCCCGATCAACGACAACGGCTTCTCCAATCGCGTGAGTATCTGGTGTGAAGCAGTCTGTCATTTGCTGTTGAGGAGGTGATAGGTGATCAGCGCGCTCTCTGGCGCCTGCTTTAGCTCCACAGCAACGCCGACGGTCATCAAATCCCTCCCTGATCTTGTCTGCTTTTCCTTCGTGTCGACGTTAACGACTTCATAGCTGCTATCGGATTGCAATCCATGAAGTTTGAAAACAGCCTTCTCATAGGGGCTGCCCGAACGACGGTAGGCCACCATGAAACCGTGGGTCGCATCCGGTTGGCCGAATTGCATTGCGGCCCAGACATCCTTCTCCAACGAATAAGATGTAAGCGGATAAAAATCGCCTAGGTAATCTCCTGCAATGGCTCTCCACTGTTCAACCAGGTTGCGAATCGTTGCCACGTCTACGTCTTTGCGGCGCAGATCCCAGCCGGTAACGATTGCGGGGGTCATCTGGCTGCGAAACTTGTAAGCGTCGGTGCCACTCACACCGGTTCCGAAGTATGGAATCCACAACGCCATACCATATGTTTGCGCCTGCTGGCTGATAGGCTCGGCGGGTTCAAGTAGATAGTCGCTTCGAGTGAGCGGCACGGAACGACGAAGTGTCTCGATGTCGTTGCGGCGTCCGCCGCTGGCACAGGAGTCAATCAGCATTCCAGGATGTCGCCGCCGTAACTCATCCCAATAGGCCAGATAGCCAGTGACATAACGTATCTCCGTGATACCTTGCCTGTCTGGTGCATCGTTGGCGCGCCAGAAGTTAAGCGGATCCATGTTAAAGTCTTGCCGATATAAATCTATTCCCTGATCCGTAATGAGTTGATCTACATGCTGCGTCATCCACTGACGCGCGGCCGGGTCACTAAAATTAAATAGTCTCCACTCGTTCTCGTAGAGCTGATCCCCTGGATTTGGTGGGGGCTTCAATAGCCACTCTGGATGATTCCGATAAAGCCAGCTGCCCTTCGTCACTCGTTCCGGCTCAAACCAGACAATCGTCTTGATTCCAATGGCGTGAGCATGATCGCTTACAGCCCGGAGTCCATGGGGAAAGCGTTTTGTATCCACTTCCCATGTGCCCGTGTTTACCCACGATCCGTTGTTTGGATACCATCCAGCATCCATCCAGAAATAGTCCGGATTCAATCCGGCTGCCTTATACAGATCGAGAAATTGAATTTCATCCTTGTCCGTGGCTTCTGTCATTTCGACAAATTCGCGCGACGTATTTCCAGCCATCTGCGGCGGTGGTAGTTTTCCGTTTGGACGCGGGACGGTGTGTGCCAGCATCCAGTGCCGCCAGGTATTCTGCGCATCGAGCCAATCACCATTCCAGAACTGCATAACAATGAGCGGAGTGCGGACTTCCTCGCCCGGCAACAGGCTGAAGTGTGTGAGCTCCTGGCCGGCAGATACCTGGATGCCGTTTTGGGTATCACGCTTCAGGACGGCTGCCCATTGACCGGGCCATCCGACGGACAAAATAACGCCTTCCTCTGGCCAGGCAAGATTGAAGTACGAAAGGTCTTTGTTGGTCGGGCGTCCGCCGAAGGCGCTGAGGCGCTGTTCAAAGTTTCGTGGCATCGCAGTTTCATAGGGCTCGTAATCATTTCGCGTAGCCGGAGCGCCCTTACTGTGATGCAGAACGAATTCACCTTCACCATTTCGCTCAAAGCGAGTATCGAGTGCCTGGATATTTTCGATGATTGGAGACGCTTTGCTGCTGTCGTTCTTGAAATACAGAACCCACTCCACCGTGGGGAAGTCCTGGTATGTCGTCTCGACAACGCGCAGCTCCAATCCCGTCGCCGGATCCTTGTAGGTCTGCGTGTGCTCGGTCCGAAATTCGTCGATACGCCGAGAGCTTTTGGTCAACTTCCAGCTCTTCAGAAATTCCCGCGAAGAGACGCCAGCGTAGATGAATGAGAATGGTAGAGTGGTATCCGCCTGCGCGGCCAAAGGGCCGACCGGCAACTCATCCAACTGAAGAATCTTTCCGGCGCTCAAGGTTACAGCAGCATCCGCGAAGGTGACCTGGTCCCAGGGAGCATCCTCCTTCGTGCCTTTGATCTGGAGGGTAAACTCTTCTACCCTCTTCAACGGCACATGCACCTGGATCCCATCCTGGCCTTCAGACATGGGCTGCGATCGGAACAGTTCTTTGCCATTGGATTCGACTGTGACGATGGCATGTCCTCGTCCTTCCGGCGAATAATAGCTGAGATCATTGCTGTCGACGCCGATTACCGCATCGAATGATGAAGCTGCGGATGGCACGTGAACCGTAATCGTTCCAGTGGATGGAGCGTGGAAGCCGCGTTGGTAGATTTGCCCCCCGATCTGCAGCGGAAAACCCTTTCTCGCCCGTTTCTCAAGTACGCCGGACGTAAGCTGAGGAAGAAGGTATCCCTCCGCCAGCTTTGTCTGCTTGCCCTCAAACTTTGCACTGATCCACTGCTGCGCTCTGCTTCGCGCGTCAGACGAGTCGCCATGAGCAGCAGGAAGTGCTATAGCGAAAATCGAAGCAGCAACAACTGCACGCATCGCAAATTTTGTGCGTCTGTCTCTTGAAGTACGCATTGAGATCGCAGAGATAATGGCTTCCCCATCTTTCATGGCATTAACCGCCTCCGCCCAGGAGTGCCCTTCAACGAGACATGACCATCTGGAAGATGGTCAATTCGTCGTTCTGCTGGCTGAACATAAATCCCTCGAGCCTAGTTTGCGAGACAGGCTGCCTGTGAGCGCCCCCTGCTGTTTTGCATTTAAAACAGGCTGCTCGGTACGCGCAAGAAACTCTTTAATTAAAGCTGCAAGCTCATTCAACCTTGATGAGCGGGGAAGCTTTCGTTCAGGGTATTGAACTCCCTTGACAGTGATATACCCATCAACTTAGAAGCTCCTCTCATGGCCTTCCCGCGAGTTCTTTATCCGCGCTATAAACAAATCAATTTGAGATTGATTTAAGTGTAAGTGCTGGCCGGCGTTGAATTGATTGGAAAAATGTTTGGAGGTGTAAGTTATGCGCAGCGTCTGTGAGGCTAAAAGTCTTCTATTGATGTGCGGTCTGTTTGCCTTCTTGCTTTGTGCGTTGAGCTCCGCTCGCGCACAGGGCACCGCGACAGGATCGATTCAAGGGACAGTAACCGACTCGTCGGGAGCCGTCATATCCGGAGCTAACATTACCGTCACCAATACCGCGACCAACAAGATATCTACGCTCACCACTCGAGAAGATGGAGGCTACACCGTCTTCAATCTTCCGGTAGGCAGGTACAACGTCAAGGTGGATCGAGACGGTTTCAATACGGCGGTCCAGCAGGGCATAGAGGTTGGCGTCGGCCAGGGTGCGGTTATCAACATCCAGCTGAAGCCCGGCCAGGCTTCGCAAACCGTAACGGTTGAAGCGCATACAATTGCGATCACCGAGGACACGGGCGACCGCAGCGTGTTGCTGTCGGCGCAAACCCTGGCCAAGCTCCCAGTTCAGATTTCGAATGGTCCGCGCGCAGATGACGCCTTTCTGACACTGGCACCTGGGGTCACCGGCAATACATTTTCGGCGCGCATTAACGGAGCGCCGGACTTCAGCCAGGATTTCTATTACGATGGAATTCCCTACATGAATGCCGACGGCGGCGGAAGACAGGAAGGCATTACTCCTCCCGTCGACGCGATCGAAGAATATGCTATCACTACGAATGCATATTCTGCGGAATACGGCCGGTCATCTGGGTTTCTAAACTTTCACATACAAAGCGGCACCAATCGCCTGCACGGCGGGGCGTGGGAATATCTGCGCAATAACGTCTTCGACTCTAAAGGATACTTTTCTCCAACGGCCGGCACAGAGAAGCAACATGAATTTGGCTTTAAAGTAGGTGGCCCGGTTTGGATCCCCAAGATCTATAACGGGAAAGACAAGACCTTTTTCTTCTTCCTAATGGATTGGTACAAGTTCCGTGGCGGCGTTTCTACGTCGCTGACGACACTGCCCACGGATAGGATGAAGAATGGAGATTTTTCCGAGCTTCCGTTCCCCATCTACGATCCAGCTACAACACGTTCGGACGGCGCTGGAGGCCTCACCCGAGACCCATTCCCGAATAACATGATCCCGACGTCAAGGTTGAGCGCAACCAGCGCAGCGTACTTGGGCTTGATGCCAAGCGCCACGCTTCCTGGCGTAGTCAACAATGCCGTGGTGAGCGCACCCAGTGCACCAATCAACAATACGTACTGGATTGTGAAAATGGATCACAATATATCGTCCAAGCTTGTGCTCCATGGTTCGTACTATCACAATAAGGGAGTGACTCCGACGTCGCCGGTTTTCTCTGGCCCTCTTGGAACGGGCAACAACTTCAACTCGGAGGCGTGGGAACCGCGACTTACACTGGACCAGAATTTTTCATCGAACATCTACAATCAGACGGGCTTCTCTGTGCAATATACGGAAGGCAAGCGCGTCTTTTTTCCGCTCGTTTCCGCGGATTTTAACAGCCCAATCGCCACTCCGGGGCTTCCGTATCCGGCATTGGCCATTCAGGGAATGCCAACATTCGGCGCCGGACTGGATAACAATCAGAACAGCGGCGGCTGCTGGCCTTGCATCTTCTTTGCCGACAACTTCAAGTGGCAAAAAGGACGGCACGGTCTAAGCTTTGGAACGGAGCTTCGCTGGGAGGATGAACGCGATGCGTTCGCAGTCAATATAGGTACATACACCTTTGGAAACGGAACAACTTCGCTTCCCGACTCGACCAACTTCGGCTCCCTCGGCTACGGGTTCGCCAGCTTCTTCCTGGGTACGCCGAATCAGGCGAGCCGCACTGGCGTCGCCAACAACCGATTAGTCAGAACCGGATATCGTGCGTTTTATGTACAGGACGACTTCAAAGTGAACCCCCGACTGACCATCAATGCGGGGCTGCGATGGGATGTTGGCATACCAGTGACAGATCCGAAAGATCAGTTCTCGACGTTCGACCCAACGGTTTCGAATCCGAGTGCGGGTAACCTGCCGGGGTCGATCGTGTACACAGGCCAGCAAGGCGGCTCCTGCATACCGGAAGGAGGTGCCTCTCTGTGCAAAAAGCAGATCGCCGACACATATTACGGCAGCTGGCAGCCGCGTATTGGCTTTGCTTACCGCCTCGATACTCGAACCGTTCTACGCGGAGGTTATGGAATGGCCAGTCTTCGCGGCGGAGCCAGTACGTTGATGGGACCGGACATTGCCGCCGGTTATCTGACCGGCTTCCAATATCAAGACACACTCATCAGCCCGGATAACGGAATTTCTCCGCCGGTTGGACTCAGGCCGACGTGGGATGTGGGACTGCCTCCGGTCGGGAATGCTCCACCTCGCACCAGGGATCTGGCCAACAACCAGACGATCGACTACATGCAGAAGATCGATGGAAAAAATGGCTACTCCATGAGCTGGAGTTTGACTGTCGAGCGTGAGCTGCCTGCCCGCATCGCTTTAGAGACCAGCTATGTTGGCAGTAGCAACGTAAGAATCGGAGCCAACCTTCTCAACGAGAACCAGGTCCCGGCGAGATACCTCAGCCTAGGTCCCGTACTCAATGCGGATATCAATTCGCCGGAAGCTGCGGCTGCAGGAATTACACCTCCGTATCCGGGATTTACGGGGACAGTGCAGCAGGCACTGCGTCCCTTCCCGCAGTTCCTCACCATCAACGCCAAGACGCAGACGCCCGGGCACTCTAACTACCATTCATTGCAGATGAGAGCGCAGAAAGACTACTCGAATGGAATGACATTACTGGTGAGCTACACCTGGTCCAAATCGATCACAGATGGACTTGATCAGTTCTCGACATTCTTCGCGATGCCACTGGACACCGCGCAACGCAGGCGTGAACGCCAGGTACTCGGAGCCAATGTGAATGGTGGCGGCGGTCCTCATGCCCTCTCGATCGCCGGCTCTTATGAACTGCCGGTTGGGCCCGGGAAGCCTTATCTGAACAAGGGTGGCATCGTAGGTGTGTTCAGCGGCGGATGGGGTGTTGCCGGAGTTGCCTCCTACAATGCTGGGGCGCCATTGCCAATCAGCGGTGGAAGTCCGAACCCGATCTTTAACGGGCAGTCACGTCCAAACCTAGTGCCGAACGTGACCCAGAAGGGTAAATCGAGCAATTTCAATCCATTTACTGACTATTATGTGAACTCGGCGGCCTTCAGCGATGCGGGCGCATTCGCCTTAGGCAATGCACCTCCAACGCTGCCACGGCTTCGCTCGTTTGCTCTATACAACGAAAACATCTCGGCGATTAAGAGAACCAAGCTGTACGAAGGCGTCAACTTCGAGCTGCGAGCCGACTTCTTTAACGCTTTCAACCGGGTCGCTTTCGGCGTGCCAGATATGAATTTCAGCGATGTGACGAGTGGCGGATTCGGCAAGATCGGCTCTCAGGCGAACTCACCTCGCGTGATCCAGTTTGGAGGACGAGTCGACTTTTGACCTTTGCTTACCCGCACTGACGCAATCTCCACACGCTCTCTCAGGTGTGGAGATTTGTGTTTGCGGGCCGTATGATTATCTGCCGAATGCGCCATACAGTAGAATCTGTCGATGGTTGGGACCAATGGGAATGAAGCGTGCCTGGAGAAGCTGGACGGGGTTGTTTCTGGTAGCTGGTGTCTGCGTTGTCCCCGCGCGGCCGCAACAGGGCTATAGCCGGACTCGGCAACTTGACGTTCAGCAGCTTCACGCCGAGGCCAAGGCAGACGAGGCCTCCGGTCACCTGGACGATGCCATCCAGAAGTACCAGGAGATACTCCGTCTTCAGCCCAATATGGCCGCGGGCTACAACAACATCGGGTCCCTCTACTATCGAACGATGCAGCTGGACGAGGCGATCAAGGCCCTGAAGCGTGCCTGCGAGATCGAGCCCAGCCTCGTCGCCCCACGAGCTCTACTGGGCTTCTCCTATTATCAGAGAGGCAATTTTCAGGATGCCCGCCGTGAGTTGACGCGCGCAAAGCAGCTTGCGCCCGCAGATGGAAATATCAAGTTATTTCTCGCCCGCACTCTGATTGAACTTGGCGATTTGAAGGGCGCGCAGGCTCTTCTGGAGCAGATTCGTCAGCAGAACCCTGACGACGAAGAAGCGCTCTACACGTTAGGTTCGCTATATTCGGTGCTCGCAGAGTCGGCTTTCGGCCATATTCAAAGAGTTGCACCAGATTCCTACCTGCTGGAACTGCTGCTGGGAAAAGCTTCCGAGGCAAGGCAGATTGATGTGGATGCAGCCGAGCATTACAAGTTGGCGATTGCTAGGGCTCCGGAGAATCCTGAGTTGTACTGTCACTACGGACATGCGCTGGTGGCAAGCGGCAATCCAACTGAGGCACTGACAGCCTATAAACGCGCACTGGAGCTGAATCCCTATTCCGCTGAGGCTGCGCGTGAAGAAGCAGGAATTGTGGTGGAGGAAAATCCAGACGAGGCATTCAAGCTGGTCAACCGTTCACTGGAACTTCAGCCTGATAAAGCAGAAGCTTTGATCATTCGCGGGCGCGCTTTGCTTGCGCTAAACAAACTGCAGGAAGCAATAGCAGATCTCAAAAAGGCGAGTTCGCTGAACCCGGATAACGTGATAGTGCACTTTCAGCTAGCCCGCGCATATCGCAAGGCAAACCTGACCACAGAGGCACAATCTGAAGACTCGATCTTTGAACAGCTGCAGAAAGAAGCGTCGGAAGAGACGCAGCAGAGAGCGCAAAAACAGATGAACCAGAGCGACCCCACGAACCCGCCGGCCCAAGCCGCACCTCCACACTAGCTGCTTGCAATCGTATGGATCAAGCCAGCTATGGAAAGATTGAACTCCGAATGGTTTCGCTGCGTAGATACGCCTGCCTCGCCCTGATGGTCTGCTGCACCGTTAGTTCTTTGCTGCCGGCGAATCATGCTTCCGCGCAACAGCCGTCAATCGATGCACCTTCGAGCTTGGCGCGCCCATTGAGTCTCCCCACCACCGCTTCGGGGTCGAGCGATCACCATTCCGCCATCGCAGATTTAGTGAAGGGAAAACGTTGGGGTGAGCTTTTGGGACTGACGCAAAACCTCGCCGCGAAGAATCCGGCGGATCCAAATGTTTTCTACTGGCAGGGAATTGCCAGCTTCCAATTGCACAAGCCGGTTGGTGCAGTCCAGTCCTTTCGCGTCGCAGAAAAGCTCGGTCTCGATCGTCCTTTGCTGCATGAAGGGCTTGGCCTGGCCTATTACGACCTCAATCAGTTTGTATTGTTCGAGGAGCAGATGAAGATGGCTTCTCGACAGGACCCGAACGACTTTGCGCCTGCTTACTATTTAGGCCTCTACCGTCTGTCGATTCAATCCGATGTTGGAGGGGCATTGGCCTACTTTCGTGAAGCGGTGCGTCTCAATCCATCCGACTGGAAGAGTCTTTATCAGCAAGGCTATTGTCTTGAACTTTCCGGAGATTCGACAGCGGCGCGCGAGCCTTACCTGAAATCGATCCACCTGGTGGAAGAGAATGGGCAGGCTTTTGGCTGGCCTTATCAGGGTATGGCGCGCATCGACGCAGCCGCCGCTCCCAGCGAAGCACTGCTCTATGCAAAGAAGGCAGTTGAAATCGAGCCGGATGAGCCTTCTCATCACTTCATCTTGGCAAAGATGTATGAACAGACAGGGGACCTGACTGCGGGAATCAAGGAGGGGCGTATCGCCGCATCACAGGACCCAAATCATGCAGCGGTAAGATATCTTCTCTTTCGGCTTTATCGAAAATCGGGGGACACCGCCTCCGCTAGTGCTGAGCTGAAATTATTTCAGACATTGAACGCGGTCTATGGTCCGGAATAAGCTCTCGAAATGGCTGCTTTCGGCCGCCATGGCCGCTGGCATCGGCCATGCCATATCGCTTGCGGCGCAATTTGGGCCGCTCTTCAGCCGATCGCAAGCGCCACAGGCAAAAACGCAGCAGGAGCTTGACCAGTATCTCAAGATCATCACCGACGCCTCACCGCAGACGATCATCGCGGATGTGGATACATTCGCTGCCCAATTTCCAGGCTCTGAGCTGTCAGGGACGGCGTATCAATACAAGATGCACGCCTATGAACAGCTCGGTGATTTTCCAGCGATGCTTTCCACCGGGCAATTGGCGTTGAAGAGCCAGCCTGACAACTTGAATACTCTTATGGCACTCGCTCCCGCCATTGCCAACCGCATCTTTCAAGGCCCTCCCGCTGCGCATCTGCCTGCGCTTGCTGAAGACTATGCTCACCGAGCGCTGGAAGGAATTGAGAAGACGAAGCCCCCACGGCAAACGTCGTTGGAGCAATGGGCAGCACAGAAGCAGAGGATGCAGTCTGGTGCACACGAAGTTCTGGGATTGGTAGCGCTGAAGCGTGGCCAGCCATCGGTCGCTACCAGCGAGCTGCAACAATCCATTCAGCTTTCACCGCCTCCCGACGGATCGCGATATCTGAGGCTGGCGCTTGCCTTTGCAGCTGCGGGAGACTTCAGAAAAACTGAAGTAAATCTTCGCCGCGCTGCGGAGCTGGGTCCCGACGCGGTTCGTCAACTGGCGATGGAAGAGATAGCAAAGCTACCGAAAGCGAAGCCATAGAATGTGCGTCGAGCTGCAATCAGTCCACGTAGCCGATTTCCTTCAAGCGCGTCTCAAAGTCAGATGGAAGCACGACTGCCGGACCAGCTGAAAGTTGACCGTAGTGCTGGATAAGATTCAGCAGCAGACGATCGGCGGCGGGGTGTACATCAATATGCTCGAGGATGTGAAAGCTGTTCAGGACAAAGTTTCCAGCTCCAAATTTATATAAGCCGAGCAGCACGCCGGAGGCATAGCCGCCAGGTGTTGAATACCCGGCAGCAAAGGCCGCGGCCATCACCTCATCAGGCGTGTCTTGTCCATCATAGAGATAGGTCGGCAGGACAGGAGCCCAGTAATACCAATTAAGAATCCCGCGGTGCTGCAGACCGTCAAATACCGGATGCGGCTTCGCCACACATTCCTTGTGATAAAGCCAGTCGTTGAATTCATAGATGCGGCCTTTTTTGACTAGAGGCAGTTGGGTAGAGGATTGTTCGCCGCGAGCAAAGGCCATGGGAGAAAGGAATATGATTATCGAGCCAGTAGCTGCGAGCTCTGCCAAGGTTCTCCATGTTGTTCCGGAAGCCTGCTCCTTCGAGACATCGCCAACAAGGATGACATAGCGCTTTCCCGACGCAGGGTTTGCAACCGGCACCACGTTCGCACCGCGGCTTAGCAGCCAGTCTTCCACGTTCTTTGGAATGCCCCAGGTGATCACCTGTTGGTTCAGCTTTGGAAGCGCGGCCGGGTCGGAAAGATAGAACTGCCATGACGTCTCCGGAGGTGCGATTCCTTTTTCTATGTAAGGAACAAGCTCATAGCTGCCGGCAGGGCCTTCAAGAGTGACCGACTCTTTCATGACTGGAACAGCAAGCGGTCCATCGTTACTCTTGCTATCGGGAATGGAAATGACGGCCTGCTTTTTCCAAGCTGTGCCTTGCGGGCCCCATACGTGAAACTGTGCTGAATATTCGCCGGGGCGAATCGCATCTTCGTTCGCCAAGACTGCTTCAAGCATCACCGGCCGGCCAAGATAGGTATGTGCAGGCTCGGCAAAGAGACACCAGCGGACGGGTGCCCATCCATCCCGCATCACATCGAAGAGTCCTGGCTTCCAGTCCCGCCAGAAGCGCCAGACACCTTCACCCGTCAGGGCATGATCCAGCATTCCCGTCAGGTTGAGGCCGCAGATCAGGGGATTGGAGCGGATCAGGTTGAAGCCCAGCAAACGATGGCGGCCCATCATTTCCTGACTCATGTCCAGAAGAGTATTGGGAAAAGGGTAGGCCGCGTCCATTCCGAATCGCGTCCAGTCTGCGACCAGGTGTTCCGCCATCGATCGCACCAGAAACAGGTCTTCGGCATTTTCCGGTATTCCAGCCTGCTCATACATGCGCAGCTCGTGAAGAACATTCATCATGCTGCCAATGCCGTACTCGGAGAGGAAAACAGGTTTGCCGCCTTCACCCAGAGTGCGCATCATGTGATTTGTTTCCGGCGTCTGGGGGACCTTCGGGTAAAGATGAAAGTCACCGATGCCGGGGCCGGAGGGTGAAACCATGGCGACGCGGCTTGCTCCCGGAGCTTCCTTTCCCCAGACGTATTCCCACTCGTTGGTCTTCGGATTGCTCTCTGAGCCGGTGTCAAGACGCCCGTCAAAGCGTCCGCTGGAATAGAGCACCAGTCTCGTATCGTCGAGTGTCCTAACCAGCGGTAGAGCTGCCTGTCCTTCACGCGAGACGGCCCCGTCTTCGGTTTCATTCAGCATGCCCCAGATCGTCAGGCTGGGATGATTGCGATCGCGCACAATCATCTCGCGCACGGAGTTTTCGTAGAGGGTCTTCATCCTCGGCGAATTCTTCAGCAGCCAACTCGCGGACGACTCCTGGTACACCATGAGACCAAGCTCGTCGCACAGGTCTAGCTGGTAGGGATAGGCGACGCCAGAAATAAAGCGAACCGTATTAAATCCGGAAGCCTTGGCGTAGAGAAGATCACGCCTGAGCATGTCCTCGTATCCCTCCGGCGGAATCACCTGGCGAAAAGGAACGTGATTGCCGGTGTGCGTGCAGCGGAGAAAGAGGCGCCGTCCATTCAGGCGGAAGTATCCATTGACGAGTCGAAAATCGCGAAAGCCGAAGGTATCCGCGATGGCGAATGAGCCGTCCATGTCGACGGAATCGAGCATCACTTGAAGCTGATAAAGGTTAGGTGTATCAAGATCCCACAGCATGAACTGCTTGAGCGTGATCCGATGACTTACCTGCGATTCGCCGGCTGCGATCGGAGTCTTCAGCGTGCCCTGCAGTACGGTTCGACCCGCATCCTGCGAAACCAGCTGCTGCAAAGTAGCACGGACAGATTTCGATAAGGTATTTTGTACCGTAAGCCGGATGGCGACATCGCCCGTCTTCCAGTCCGGAATGATATGCAGGTTCGAGACGCGAACAGCTGGCACATGGACAAGCTCAACAGGTTGAAGAATGCCTCCGAAATCATAGAGGCTGCCATTCGAAAATTGGACGACTTTATTCCGGTGAGGCGTCTCTTTCAGGACAATTCCATCAATGCTGCGATCATCCGGGTTTAGAACTCTTACGGCAAGCTTGTTGCTCTGATCGGGGCTCACGATATCGGTAACATCCAGGACAAATGGCGTTTCACCGCCTTCGTGCGACCCCACATGATGGCCATTGAGCCACACATCCGCCAGATAGTCGACGGCATAGAAGCGAAGCAGAGTTCGCCCCTTTGCAAATGGATTTGTGCTGACCTTGAAATCCGTCCAATACCAGGCAACGCCGTGATAGGCAGGGTAAAGCTCCTGGATGATGGATGGCACCGGAGTGGCTTTAGCGTTGGGCCGCGCCGCCTGGAACCAGGACTGCTCCCGGCCGACATTGTTCGGATCAGTAGCAATGGACCAGCCTTTGTCGAGGGTCAGGATCAATTCCTGCGGCCCTGCAGTATCCGTGTCTGCCTGTGCAGCTCCGGCTAACGGCCCAAGCAATGGACCCGCCACGCCAACGCCAGCGCCAAAGCGACCGGCAATCTTCAAGAATCCACGACGCTGCATCATCTTTGCCCCTCTGCTGCGCGGGCCTGGTTCCGTACCCGCCATCACCTCTGCCGGTTACTCTGTCATCCCGACCGTATCGCGCAGTGCGAAGCGGAGGGACTTGCAGTTGTGCAGTTCTTTCTGAAACAACTCTTCACTCAAGTACGCCTGCGGTGAACCTCATCTGATATCGCAAGCTGCAGACCCCTCGACTTCGCCCGGAATGACAAGTCATTGATGAAGGATGGCCGGATCGATGCCACATTCCTCACCGGCGCGATGCAGCGACTCGATGACTGCATCCGGCAAAGGGATTCCATGCCGTAGAGCGTTCTCTCGCTTTTCCCACTCGATCTCGCCTGGCACGAAGATGCGATCTGACCCCTTTGCCTTGGGTGCGCCGCGCAACTGCTGAATCATTTCCTCTACCCGTTGTTCAAAGTTCTGGAAGGGAAGGATCGCACCTGCATTGATGGCAATGAAAGCCTGTCCGAGATTGGCCTTCTCCGTTGGATTGTTCACCCAGCTCTTCATCTCTGCAAGCGTGGAGCCGCCTACCAGCAAGCCAGCCAGAACCTCTACAAGGATCGCGAGGCCATAACCCTTGTGCCCTGCCATCGGCATCATCGATCCTGTGGCTGGCCAGTTTTCAAGACTGGTCGTTGCCAACCCATCGTCATCCGTAATCCAGTTTTGCGGGATTGGCTTTCCGCTGGTCTTCATTCCCATAATTTTTCCATATGCGCTGGCACTGAGCGCGATGTCGAGAAGGATGGGATGCTCCTTGCCTGCGGGCACGGCATAGGCGAGCGGGTTGTTGCCGATGACGTGCCCGCGTGCGCCGGGAATGACCATGTTGGGATCGGCAGCGCTCATGGCGATGCCGATCATCTTTTCCTGTGCTGCCATATTTGCGTAATAGCCCGCTGCGCCAAAGTGGCTGCTGTTTCTCACACCAACCCATGCGATCGTGCAGGAGCGCGCCTTTTCAATCGCTAGGCTCATCGCCATGCTGCAGTTCGGCATCGCCATGCCTGCATGGCCGTCGATGACAGCCCACGAAGGCCCCTCGGACACGACCTCAGGAGTGACCGACGATTCAATGCCGCCGGTCCGCATAGCCCGAATATAGTTCAACAGCGCGCCGGTACCGTGGGAGAAGGTACCCCAGGTATCCGTCATTACCAGAACATCAGCAATCGTCTTGGCGTCGCTCGGTCGCAAGCCCTCTCTGAGAAGCACCTCCTCGCAGAATCGGCTCAGATCATCGACCTTGATAAGGTTTTGCATTCACTTCTTTCTCGGTGTGTTTTAGCAATCGCAGGTGCAATCGTGGTTCTTGTCACTCACGCGCGTCTTTCCCCAGATAGCGGGCGCCGAATCGTGCGGATGATTTGTCCCGAAAATTCGAAATCAAAGACATGAGAGCCGTCGTTCCGCCATCCACAACAATCGTCTGTCCTACAATGAAGCCGGCATCGTCACCGCACAGAAAAACTGCGAGCGAGGCGACGTCGTGCGGCACGCCATAACGCGCTGCGGGTACGGAGTTAAAAGCACTCTTCTTCGCTTCGGCTTCCGAGAAACCAGGAATTTCACTGAAGAAGTTTTCAACCGTGACCCAGCCGGGGGCGATTGCGTTGGTTCGAATGCCATGGTGAGCAAGTTCAATACCCAATACCCTTGTCTGCGCGATGATGGCACCTTTCGTGGCCGCGTACGCCGAGTGCTCCGGCGCTCCCTGCAATCCGTGGATCGATGAAATATTGCAGATAGCGCCGCCACCATGCTTCATCATGTCGGCGACGATCTTCTGGGTGATGAAGTAAGGTGCACGCACGTTTACGTTGAAGAGCGTGTCAAACTGGGCAGGTTGCATTTCCACATAAGGACAGTTAAAAGTGATTCCCGCATTGTTGACGAGGCAGTTGATGGAGCCCAGGGCGGAGATAGCTCCTTCGGTAAGCGATAACGCCTGTTGAAGATCGTTAAAATCAGCGCCGATTGCGACCGCTTCCCGCCCCATCGCCTTGATCTCTTCGACTGCGCTGCCGGCCCCTTGCTCGTGATGGCTGTAGTGGAGGACGACATCTGCGCCATTCCTTGCAAACTCGATCGCGATCTCCCGGCCAATGCCGGTATCGGCCCCTGTCACGAGTGCTTTTTTACTGGCTAACCGAAGTTCTTCGCTCATAATCTTTGCTCTTCCTCATCTGGTGGCATCGGCCCTGCATCAGCCATTGTGCCGATTCTCTTCAAATTGAGCGAGCTTTTGCAGAAACTCAGGCTGGCCCAGCACTTCCGGGTTCAATATGTTTTGCGGTATCCGCCCGGTCGCCACGCGGATCAGGTTCTGAACGATCACTTCCCTGGTTGCCTGCGCTGCGCGGCGCGTACTGGGAAGCCAGTGCGGAGTCAGGATGACGTTATCGAGCGCGAGGAGGGGATTCGAGGGCAGAAGTGGCTCCGTATCGAAGACATCCAGACCGGCTCCGGCAATTGCATTCTCCTGAAGAGATCTCACCAAGGCTTCTTCATCGATGATCTCTCCACGCGCCACATTGATGAGGTATGCGGTCGGCTTCAGCAGCTTCAGCTTTTGGGCATCCAGTAAGCCCCTGGTATGTTTTTCCAGCCTGCAGTGCAGGCTCACAAAGTCGGAAACAGAAAGCAGTGTTTCGAGATTGGGTACCAGCTCGACACCCAAAGCTTCGGCGGCAAACCGATCAGCGCGGGGTGAGTAAGCAAGAATCTTCATGTGGAAAGGCGCCACAAGACGGGCAAGCTCAAGGCCTGTTTTACCGAGGCCAACGATGCCTAGTATTTTTCCTATCAAGTCGTCGCCATATATTTCGGATTGCCTGTCCCAACGGCCACTTCTAAGAACAGCTTCTTGCTGCGGTAGCCTCTTTGCCAGCGCAAGCATGAACGTAAATGCTGCCGAGGCCGTGGAATGAGTAAGACTGTCGGGAGCATTGAAGACGACTACGTTATTTTTTGTGCAGGCCTTGATATCGATCTTGTCGTAGCCTGCGCCTGCGCGTGCGATCACGATTAGGTTCTTCGCGCCTTTGGCAAATGCTTCGGTCTTCAGCCAGGGCCTTATGATCACAATCGCGTTGGCATCGGCGATGTGTTCTGCGGTAATTTCCAGAGAGTATAAATGGTCCCAATAAGTCGAATCGCCAGGCGTCGGTTTCTGGTCGAGCAGGAAGCCAGTCTCAATAAATCCGATGTCGTTCAGAGTATCGACCCCGATGTCCTGTCCCCTCATCTCTCCGGATTCATCAAGGTAATCGCCTGTGAACAATGCTTTGAAGGAGCGCATCGTTACCACCTCTTCAGATCGTCTTCGGTGGTGATGGTGATCTGTGCTCCAGGCCGCGAAGTGAAGTCGCTCCGAAGCGCCATTCCAAGGCCGGGTTTGCCATTCAAACGCAGGTGACCGTCTTCCAGCAGGAACGGTTCGTCCAGGACATCCTTGTACCAGCTATCGATGTAGCCTCGTACGATTTCCTGGATCATCGCATTCGGGATGTGCAGCATGAGATGCAGCGCCGCGCAAAGCGCCACAGGGCCGATGGTGTCATGCAGCGTGATCGGCAGGTAATAGGTGTCTGCGAGACTGCAAACCTTACGCGTCTCGGTAAAGCCGCCGCCCCAGGAAAGATCCGGCATGATGATGTCGGCCGCATTCTTCTCGACGTATTCGCGAAACCTGAAGCGGGTAAATGCGCGTTCGCTCTGACAGATGCGAACCGAAGTAGCCGCTTTGAGCCTTACGAATGCGTCGACATTGTCTGGTGGCATGATCTCCTCAAGCCACAGGATGTTATATGGCTCAAGTGCACGCGCAATCTGAATTGCGCAGGGAAGATCCCATCGGGCGTGTCCTTCGATGGCGATTGCCATGGCATCGCCGCATTTATTTCGGATGTCTTCAACAATGTCTAAACCTTTTTTCAGCTCGGCATCACTGATGGAATGGGCCAGCGGCCCCGCCGCCGTCTCCTGTCCCCAGATCGAGACTTTTTCCCGTGGTTTATCAGGGCCGGCGACCGTGTTGCCAAATTGATCAAAGGGCCATAGCTTCATCGCCGTGATGCCCTGGCTTAACAGGTCTTGCGCCAGCTCGCCGGCTCTTCCCTGGGTCCAAGCTGTGTAGTCGGCGTACCGTCCAGACCCGACGCAGGTGTTATAGACGGGGATGCGATCGCGACTACGGCCACCAAGCACGTTGTAGATGGGCTGTTGCAGGGACTGGCCGACTAAATCCCACAGAGCTACGTCAACTGCAGAGATCGCCCGCAGTTCCGCGCCCGCGAAACCGCAAAAGTTGACCACGGAGAAGAGATTGGTCCAGTGGTTCTCCGTATCAAAGGCGTCGCGGCCGATCAGAAGAGGAGCGAAGAGGTCGTGGATAATCGCACTGACCGCACGGGGAAGATAGTATGTCTCTCCCAGTCCAACCAGGCCGTCGTCCGTATAAATGCGGACCCACAGATTATTAGGCAAAGCCTGGCGCGCATGAGGCTCCCGCTCACGCCAGACTGCTTCTGGCACTGCTTCAAACCAGATGGTTTCAACTTTGATTATTTTCATGCGATCCGATCACCGTCTTAGACCGATGATCAGTATCGTTTTAGAGTTGCGGGACAGCGCTGTCAACGAGTTTCAGTGTATTGAACGCGAAGTGGATTCACTGACTTAGCCTGCGATGTCGATCTCCGCTCCGAGCTGCGGAATGAGAGCTTTTCCTTTACCGCCAAGACGGGCATAAGTTCCGGTAAATAGCGTCGGGTCGAGCGTCTCTTCTGCGGTCCCCGTATTGGTGGCCCAGAGATGGTGATGAATGGGAATGACGACAGCGGCACCCAGATGCCATGCGAGTAATGCCGCTTCATGGGCATCCATGTTGCCGCTGATGCCGTTGATGCAGAGCAGTGCGGCCGTCGGCTTCCGGGATTTGAGTCGCCTGAGCCGAACGTCGTATTCGGTATCTCCGCAGTGGTAAATCGTAATGTCCCCGATTTGCAGCAGCGCACCCATGGCGTCCGGTACTTCCCAGCCCGGAATCCCTGCCTCGTGCCGCGCCGGCGTTGCTTCAACGATGATGTCTTTCACCGTCTTGGTTTGTCCATACTGAAGCTTGATGACATGTTCACGATTCAGCCCCCAGCTCAACGCATGGGCCGACGCGCTGGGAGGCATGATGAACAGGGCTTCAGAATTGTTCTGCGAGATCACAGGTATCGAGCCCGGATCGAGGTGATCTTCATGCCAATGGGTTGACACGACCGCATCTGCCCTAACATCTTCCGGCGACACGGGTGGCGGGAAGGCACGGTCCGCACCGAAGATTGTCTTTACTGAATTTGAGAGATAGGGGTCGATGTAAACAACAGCGCCGCTTGGCGTCTTGAAGGCAAACCCTGATCCACCCAGCCACCAGCAGGACACATGTCCTGCTCTCACATTCTTCGAGGCGATTTGATCCGCCAGCTTCATTCTTCTCCTCGTGTCTTCTGACTCAAACGTTTTCTCTGGCCCTAGCGGCCCGGCGAAATAACACGTAACTCGATGCCTGTTTCCTGATCGGTGTAGGCCTTGCTTAGCGTTAAATGAGAAAGCATTTCGTTGCGCGCAACATCGGGCTCGCGAGCCTCAATCGCATTCAGAATCCGCAAATGTTCGTCGATGAGGATATGCATCCGTTCCGAGCGAGCGTGGATCAGCTGGCCCTGGGCAAGCACTTTCTGCAGCAGCTCAATGAACCAGATAAAAACGCTGTTTCCCGACGCGATTGCAATGTGATGGTGAAATGCCTTGTCGCGCTCGATAAACCGGCGCGTGTTGGTCAGTGACTTTCGCATCGCTTCAATTTCAGAATGCATCTTCTGCAAATCCTGGTCCGTAGCGCGCAAGGCTGCTGAAGCGGCAGATTCAGCTTCCATGGCGCGCCTGGCCTCATACATCTCTGCAAACGAGTGTCCTCGTAAGGGAACGAGCAGATCTTCAGGATCGCGGAGGACCGCTTCGGCCGCATCCGCGAGATAAGTGCCGGAGCCATGGATGACCTCCAGAACGCCCATGATCTGCAAGGCCTTTAATGCCTGGCGAAGAGAGCCTCGTGAGATCTTGAGCAGAGCTGCCAACTCACGTTCCGGGGGGAGCCGTTCGCCCGGCTTGATCACTCCGCGGAGAATACTTGCCTTCAGTTGACGGACCACATTTTCGGTCAAGTCCTCGGTCCGGATCGGTCCCATTTCCTTCGCCAGCCGGGTTAGCGCGGAAGCTTGATTCGATCCTTTATCGAGAAGCGGACTCATTTCTGATTTTCCTCACTGGCGCGCTCATCTTTTTGCTGCATAATACAGCAGCTTTTACTTGCGGTTACAAGCATCAACCTTTCAACAGCACGTCAATCGCATTTGCCATGAATAGCTTAGAGGATACTTGATCGCCCATCCTGCCTAGTCTTTGTTCAATAGGCTGAAATCGATTGACACCCGTAAGCTCCAACTCTACAAGAAATAAACGATGAGCCAAGGTCGAAACGAGGGACGTCTATCATGCTCAACCGGCCTTCCTTCAGCGGCGAATCAGTGGACTGTGAATATTCGTGAATAACATATTTGGATTTTCTTTAACCCTGATCGCGGGTGCAAGCGTAGGCATCAGCATGTGGCCTTTAAAGTGGGCCAGAGCCTGGAAATGGGAAAATTTCTGGTTCTATTACGCAATCTTTTCCCTCATCGTCGTTCCCTTCGGCCTGGCATTCGCAGTTCTCCCGAATCTCAGCACTGTATATTCATCCCTCGCATTGAGTGAAATTCTCTGGCCCTTGTTCATGGGTGTTCTGTGGGGGTTTGCTCAACTGGGTGCGGGCATCTGTGTGCATCGCCTGGGCATTGGGGTGGCAGGCGCAGTCCTAAACGGAACGGGCGCCGCCTTCGGAACAATCATTCCTCTGTTGTCCCTGCATCGCGATGCGGTACTACGGACGAGCGGCACGCTAATCGTCGCCGGCGTCGTCATGATGCTGGCAGGTGCGGCGTTCTGCGGTTGGAGCGGATACCTACGAGAGATTGAAGCAAGGCAGCGCGGAGGAGCGGGCTTTGGTGAGGAACAGGCGGCCATGCGTCAGGCCTCTTATTCGGCGAGTGCCTATATCTTTACTCTCGGTATTGCAATTGGCTCAGGCGTGTTGTCTTCGTTGCTCAATATCGCTCTCGCTTATAGCGGCCATATCATGAAGCTCGCGGAGCAACAGGGCGGCCAGCCCTCCTGGACTCCCTTTGCAGTATGGCCAATCGCCCTGCTGGGTGGATCGCTGGCGAACATCGGTTATGCCGTGTATTTGCTCTCGAAGAATAAAACGTGGGGGAATTTCCGCATCGGGTTTTTCCCAGAGCTGTTCTACCCTGCTTTGGCGGCATGCCTGTGGATGGCGGGAATCGCGCTTTACAGCAGCGGTACGACTTATCTGGGAAGCCTCGGCGTTTCCATCGGCTTTGCCGTTTTTATGATCACGATGATTGTCAGCGGCCAGTTTACTGGATTAATTACCAGGGAATGGCGCCTGATGAAGCCGAAGACCTACATTCCCTTCGCTGCAGGCGTAGGGTTGTTGATACTTGCAGTCTTAACGATCGGTCTTTCAAAATACTTTGAAGCTTGAATGCGGATTAGCGTTTTAGCTAACTACAAAATGTTCATCGTCTTCAGAAAGCTTGTTTACCAGTGGATTGGGGCATAGATTATGGCGCGCGCTTCAACAACAGATAGCACGTCGATAGGGAAGTACAGCAAGGAACTCGTCTTGGAGCTATACCGGACCATGGTGTTGATTCGGGAGTTCGAGTTGAAGGCGAAAGAGGTCTTTCGCAGCGGGAGAATGCCGGGATTCATTCATGTCTACATCGGCGAAGAAGCGGTAGCCACGGGAGTATGCGGCCAGCTGCGGAAGGACGACTACGTGGCCAGCACACATCGCGGCCACGGTCATGCTCTGGCCAAGGGAATCTCGGCGCGAGACGCCATGGCCGAGCTCATGGGTGTAGTGACAGGGTGTTCTGGTGGTAGGGGCGGCACCATGCATCTCTACGACCCTACGGTAGGGTTCCTGGGCTCAAACGGTGTTGTTCCTCCGGGAATTCTTATCGCTACCGGTGCGGGGTTGAGCGCAAAGCTCAAAGGCGGCGATCAGGTTGCGGTTGCCTTCTTTGGTGACGGCGGCTCCAATAACGGAGCCTTTCATGAAGGCCTGAACATGGCGGCTACCTGGGACATCCCGGTCATCTTTGTCTGCGAAAACAATATGTATGCGACAGAGATGCCGTTCGCAAAGGCGACAAAAAATACCAACGTTGCCAGCCGTGCTGCCGCATACGGAATTCCGGGAATCCAGGTCGATGGAAACAATGTTCTGGAAGTCTACGAGAAGACGGGCGAAGCGGTTGCACGAGCCCGCCGCGGAGAGGGTCCGACCCTGATTGAATGTCTTACCTACCGCTGGTTCGGTCATCATGAGGGCGATCCGGGCGTTGCTTATCGGACCAAGGAAGAAATTGCGGCATGGAAGGTGCGTGATCCAATTCAGAAACTGCATGATGACGTCATCGCTGCCAAACTTGCATCGGAGCAGGACTTTAAGCAGATCGATGCTGACATCAAGGCAGAGCTTGAGGGCGCCGCTGAGTTCGCGCTTTCGAGCCCTCTAGAAAAGGACGAGACTGCACTCGATCACGTTTACTTCAATCCAGCGGTTGACTGACGAACATTGACTGACAAACTAGGAACGACGAACAGGGAAGCTATTCATGTCTGAGACAACAACTCTAATTTCCAGTGCTTCCGAAACGCCTTCACGCCAGGCAGAGCGAATCATCACCTATGCGCAGGCAGGAATCGAAGGAGTTCGCGAAGAAATGCGGCGTAATCCCGATATTTTTTATATCGGCCAGGGAATTGGTCCGCGTGGCGGAAACTTCCAGCAAAGCCGCGGGCTGTGGGAAGAATTCGGCGAAGAGCGCGTGCGCGATACGCCCATCGCTGAACGGGCACAGGCTGGCATCGGAGTGGGAGCCGCGCTTGCCGGCAGTCATCCTATTATCGATATCGTCTTCCTCGACTTTACCCTCGAAGCGATGGGCGAGATCGTCCAGCAGGCATCGACAATTCACTACATCTCAAATGGTCGATACAAGGTTCCCATGCTGCTGCGCGCAGCAGGTGGAGGCGTACGTAGCACTGGACCACATCACTCCCATACCTTCTGGTCGTTCTTTGC
>JAATFH010000026.1 GCA_015655315.1 Terriglobales bacterium | reverse complement strand
TTCAAGTGGTTCGTCCTCTCCGATTGGGGTGGCACGCATAGCACGGAGAAGGCTTCGGCGGCGGGACTCGATAACGAGCAGCCGATGGCCGAGTATTTCGGCCCGAAGCTGAAGGAAGCCGTTGAAGCGGGTCGCGTGCCGATGGCCGAGATCGATGACCACGCGCGCCGCGTGCTGCGCTCCGAGTTCCTGTCCGGTATCGTCGATTATCCGGTCGAGAAGGGCGTTGTCGATGTGGAGCGCGGGCTGGAAATCGCGCAGCATGTGGAAGAGCAGAGCATTGTCCTGCTGAAGAACGACAAGGGCATCCTGCCCCTGAATGCATCGAAGGTGAAGTCGATTGCCATCATCGGTGGTCACGCGGATGTGGGAATGATCTCGGGCGGCGGTTCGGCGCAGGTAGACCCGCCGGGCGGCAATGCGATCATGCCTCCGGGACAGGGTGCAACACACTGGCAGGATCACATCTGGTTCCCGACCTCGCCTTTGAAGGCGCTCAAGACAAATCTGCCGAGCGCGAAGATCGAATACAACGCGGGCACGGATCTTTCGGCAGCGGCAGCACTGGCGAAGAGTTCGGATGTGGCGATTGTCTTTGCTTATCAATGGACTTCGGAGGGCATGGACCTGCCGAATCTCTCATTGCCGGACAATCAGGATGCGCTCATCTCTGCGGTGGCGAAGGCGAACCCGCATACGATTGTGGTGCTGGAGACGGGCACGGCAGTAACGATGCCGTGGCTCAATGACGTCGACGGTGTGGTGGAAGCCTGGTACGCGGGCAGCCGTGGGCACATTGCACTCGCCAACGTGCTGACGGGTGAGGTCAACGCGACCGGCAAGCTGGCTATGACCTTCCCGAAGAGCGAGCAGGACCTGCCGCATCCGGTGATTCCCGTGCTGACGAAGGACGATGAAGGCCAGGGAACTGGTGCGGTGAATGGGCGGACGCATACCGAATCGCGCTACACGGTCACGTATGACGAAGGCGTGAAGGTTGGCTACAAGTGGTATGAGGCCGAGCACAAGCAGCCGCTCTTTCCCTTCGGTTTTGGATTGTCGTACACCAGCTATTCCTATTCCGACCTGAAGACGGACAGCGGGCAGAAAACGGTGAGCTTCAAGGTGAAGAACACCGGCAAGCGCTCCGGCGCAGAGATTGCCGAGGTCTATGCCGAGCTTCCGGATCAGGCCTCTGAACCGTTCAAGCGGCTGGTGGGCTGGCAGCGCGTGGAACTGGCGCCGGGTGAATCGAAGACGGTTTCAGTCACGATCGATCCGCAGATCATCTCCATCTTCGACGAGCAGAAGAACGGCTGGCAGCTGCTGAACGGCGAGTACAAAATTACGGCTGGGTCTTCATCGGCCGACACGCCGCTGAAAGGAACGATCGAGGTGCGCTGAACTCTTCCGGGAACTCCGACGCTTATCCCGCCCGTCTGCTTCATGCAGACGGGCTTTTCGTTTAGACCGGTATCGACATAGAAGCGCAAACGAAAGTATTTCATTCAACAAAGAGTTGTCATCCTTCGCCTCCGCTCAGGATGACAATCAAGCTGTCCTAGACCGGCGGCATGCCGTCGATGATGTGCGTTCCCGCAGGCGCGTGGAAGGTAAAGTCGGCATCGGTAGCCGGTGCGTTTGGCTGCTCATCGCTGAAGGAGAAATTATTGATGGCGCCGTCGGTTTCTTCGATACGCATCGACTGGATGACTCCGCTGGCGGTTGCCGTGATGCTGAAGGCGGCGATGCGCTTCTCCATGTTTTTGGGGATGCCGGAGAGGGTGTAACTGCCGTTTTCAGCCGGTGCGATTTGCAGGTTGGTCAGCTCTTTCGCCAGCCGCGTGCGGCCAAGCAGGAATTGCAGCGGCGATCGCAGGTCGTCGAGTTTTTTCGCTGGGACACGCGGGATTTCCGTGTCGCCGGGCGAATAAAAATACGCATTTTGCCCGTCGAGAAAGAAAAGTTTTCCGGCTGGCTGGGAGTAGGTCCAGCGCATCTTGCCCGGTTTTTTCAGAAGCAGGATGCCACGTTCCTTCCGGTGCATGCCCATGCCGTCGTATGTCTGCGTGAAGTGGACGGAGAGGGAGTGGAGCGCATTGTAGTGCTTGTCGATGCGCTCGGCCTGGATCTGGGCGGTCGGGGTCTGGGCCGGCAGGTATGTAGCCGTGAAGAACGCGGACAGGAATAGGAGAAAGGTGGTGAGGGCTTTGGGAAAGCCCGGCCTGTATGGATTCTTCACTCCGTTCAGAACGACGACCTCATGCCGGCTGACAACGCAGGATTCGTTGTCAGCCAGCTGGTTTTGAAATATTAATTTGTTTATTGCAGCGGGACGGTGCAGTTCGTTCCGCCAGCGGGGTCG